>NZ_PEGG01000116.1 GCF_002737765.1 Caulobacter sp. B11
CCGGAAAACGCGCGGCTGGAAGACTGGCGGGCGGTGCATCGCACCAATCTCGACGGCGTCTTTCTGGGCTGTCGCGAGGCGATCCGGGCGATGCGCCCGACCGGGTCGGGCGCCATTCTCAACATCTCGTCCCGCTCGGGTCTTGTCGGCATTCCCGCGGCCGCGGCCTATGCCTCCTCCAAGGCGGCCGTGCGCAATCACAGCAAGACCGTCGCCCTGTGGGCCGCCCAACAGGGCCTGACGATCCGCTGCAACTCCATCCATCCGCCGCCATCCTGACCCCGATCTGGGAGCCGATGCTCGGCGAAGGGGCCGAGCGGGCGACGCGGATGGCCGGCCTCGTCCGGGATACGCCGCTGCAACGCTTCGGCGCCGTTGAAGAGGTCGCGGGTCTGGCGGTCTACCTCGCCTCGGACGAGGCCGGCTATGTCACGGGCTCCGAGTTCAATATCGACGGCGGCCTGCTGGCCGGATCGGCCGCCGCGCCCGGCTGATCAGACTCTCCGCAAAGCCTCTAGTCCCGGCGCCCCTCATCCGGGGCGGCCGGCGCTATCGTGGTCGCCGTCGCCTCATAATCGATCCGCGCCCGCCACTTGGCCTTGATGGTATGCGAGGTGTCGCGCGAGCCGTCCGGACTCCAGCCCGGCGGGCCGAACACATAGCCCACGGCCTCGCGCGGCGAGCGGGCCGAGACCAGGTCGCGGCCGATGCCGATCCACTCGTGGAAGACATTGTGCAGCAGGTTGAAATTGCCGAGGTTCTTGACCGTGCCATAGCGGCAGGGCTCCTCGTCGATCTCGGGGATGAAGGTGCCGAACATCCGGTCCCAGATGATCAGGATGCCGGCATAGTTGGCGTCCAGATAGCGGGCGTTGCGGGCGTGGTGCACCCGGTGATGCGACGGGGTGTTGAACACCGCCTCGAACCAGCGCGGGAAGCGGTGGATCGCCTCGGTATGGATCCAGAACTGGTAGACGAGGCTGACCCCTTCTGGATGGCCACCATGGCCGGCGGAAAGCCCAGGAACGACAGCGGCAGCCAAAGCAGCCAGGTGCCGGCCACGCCGCCCGTCCAGGTCTGCCGCAGGGCGGTCGACAGGTTGTAGTGGGTCGAGGTGTGGTGGTTCACATGGCTGGCCCACCAGAAGCGGCGCTCGTGGCTCAGGCGATGGAACCAGTAATAGGTCAGGTCCTCCGGCCAGGAAGAGCACGACCCAGGCCAGGCCCAGATCGCGTGTCATTGGGATCGTGAACAGCCGGTGCTCATAGGGCCCACAGGGCGGCGCGGGAACACCGCCCCGCCGGTGAACAGGCCGGCGATGTGCTGCCTGCCCAGGCCCATGGCCAGGGAGGTGGCGGTGTCCTTGGTCTCGTAATTGGCCTTGGCCTTGCCCATGCGGGCCAGGATCACCTCGAGAACGATGGCGATCACGAAGAACGGGATCGCCATCTGGACGGGATCGATATCGGACTTCATGCGGCGACCTCGCGCGAGACGAACTCGGCGGGCGGCCAGGCGCCGTCCGACAGGGCGAAACGGGGACGGCCGTCGGCCAGCTTCAGCGTCAGGCGACCCTTGGCCGCCTGGGCGCTTAGGGCCTGTCGCCAGGGCGCGTTGCGGGCGACATAGCCGTCGCCCTTGCGCCAGAGGATCAGCGCTTCGTCGCCCGAGCGGGCGATGACCCCCGCGCCGTCGGCGGCGATCCACAGCGAGTCGACGGCATGATCGGGAAATTCGAGCGCCAGTAAGGCGCGGGCGGCCGCGTCGTCGAGCGGCGGCGTCGGGCGCGGAATGCGGCCCCAGGCCGCCACGGCGACCAGCAAGCTGATTGCCACGGTCGAACCGAGCAGTTGAATGACGAGCGCCTTGTCCAAGCCGACGCTTCCTCCCCTTTTTTATGGAACTCAGGGTCGGGCGGCGCGGCCATGGCGTCAAGGGTGTCGCAGGGGCAGGTTGGGGCGGCGGACCGCCCCAACGCCCTTCAGCGTCATCGCCTGGCCGGGCCGGGCAATGACGCTGAAGGTGGAAGACCTAGAACTTGCGGACGTAGGCCACGGCTACGGTGTCGGAATCAGAGTCCGAGTGCTGGTATTCCGACTTGGTCCAGTCGGCCCGCACGCCGTTCTTGGCGTCGAAGCTGTATTGCGCCCCGACCCCGTAGTTCCAGCTTTCGTTGCTGTCGCTGAAGCTGGTCCCGACCGCCGAGGCCTTGGCCTTGGTGGTGCCGTAGCCGGCGCGGGCGATCAGGTCGAGTTGCGGGGTCACCGGCAGGAAGCCCACCGCATAGGCGGCGGCCTGATGTTGCAGTTCGACCTTGACCGGCACGCCGCCGGCCGTGATCTCGTCGTCCTTCACGCCGCCGGACACCTCGGCCTCGACACCGAAGTTCTTGTTGAGCTTAGCGCCAAGCCGTCCTTGGACCGCGCCAAGGTTGGCGTCGTCGATCTTGGTGTTGTTGTAGCCCAGCGAGCCGTAATATTCAGGGGCGACCTGGGCTGAAGCCAGGGCGGGAACTAGGGTGACAGAAGCAGCGCCGACCGCCGCGAAGATGAGAGCCTTCATTTTCTTATTCCTTCTTACGCAACACTTGCGCCCCCGCAGCCACCCCTTGGCTAAAGACCTAAGGCGGCGAGGATGCGGCGGCGAACGGTCGGGTTTGGGGCCATTGCGTGTCGAACCCGACATTCAGCCGGGCGTGACGGCGGCGTCATCCATGTTATCAACGACCCCAGAGAGAACATAAGCGCGGGGCCGAAGCCGGACCTCGCCGCGTCATCGGGACAGTCGCCTTGCATCAAGCCGTCATCGCCGCCACCGGGCTCTACACCCCGCCCCACAGCATTTCGAACGCCGAACTCGTCGAGGCCTTCAACGCCTATGTCGAGCGCTTCAACGCCGCCAACGCCGAGGCCATCGCCGCCGGCGAGGTGGTCGCCCTCGCCCCTCCTCGCCCGAATTCATCGAGAAGGCCTCGGGCATCAAGTCGCGCTTCGTGATGAACAAGAGCGGGATCCTCGACCCGGCCGTGATGCGCCCCATCCTGCCCGAGCGGCCCAATGAGCAGATCTCGATCCTAGCCGAGATGGCCGTGGAAGCCGCCAAACAGGCGATCAAGGCCTGGGGCAAGCCGGTCAGCGAGATCGGCGCGGTGATCTGCGCGGCCTCGAACATGCAGCGCGCCTATCCGGCCATGGCCATCGAGGTGCAGCAGGCCCTGGGCATCGAGGGCTTCGCCTTCGACATGAACGTCGCCTGCTCCTCGGCGACCTTCGGCATCAAGACCGCCGCCGACTTCATCGCCTCGGGCAGCGCCAAGGCCGTGCTGATGGTCAATCCCGAGATCTGCTCGGGCCACCTGAACTTCACCGATCGCGACAGCCACTTCATCTTCGGCGACGTGGCCACCGCCGTGATCATCGAGGACGCCGCCCAGGCGACCGGCGGCTGGGAGATCCTGGGAACCCGCTTGAAGACGGTGTTCTCCAACAATATCCGCAACAATTTCGGCTTCCTCAACCGCGCCGCCCCGAGGGGATCGGCGCCAAGGACAAGCTGTTCGTGCAGGAAGGCCGCAAGGTGTTCCGCGAGGTGGTGCCGATGGTCAGCGAGATGATCATCCAGCACGCGGCCGACCTGGGCGTCGATCCGCATGGCCTCAAGCGAATGTGGCTGCATCAGGCCAATATCAACATGAACGAGATGATCGGCCGCAAGGTGCTGGGCCGCGACCCCGCCCCCGGCGAGAACGTCATCATCCTCGACGAGTACGCCAATACCAGCTCGGCCGGCTCGATCATCGCCTTCCACTCGGCCAATGACGACTTCAAGCCCGGCGAAACGGGGCTGATCTGCAGCTTCGGCGCGGGCTATTCGGCCGGCACGGTGTTTGTCAGGAAGCGGTAGGGCGCGCCCGGCGCGTTTCGCGCTCGAACGTCGCCAGGATCAGCAGCCAGCCCCGTTCGCCCATGTCGCGGGCGATCGCGGGCGCGTCTGCGCCATGCTTGTCGAGGTCGCGATGCTCTAGACGGATATGCGTCCCGGCGCCGTCCGGCTGGAAGCTGATCTCAACCTCGCTCCGCCGCTCAGGCGGCTCAGCCTGGCGATCGGCGCCGATGTTGAAGCTGAGCACCAACCGCTGGCCCGGCGCGTAGGCGCGCACCTCGCCCCAGGCCCAGTCAAAGTCCTCCGCGTCGGTCTCGCCCCAGAAACCGCCGACCGCCGGCTCGATCCGGGCATAGCTGAACTTCGCGCCGCTCCAGGTGTAGCTGAGCGGCCACCAGAGGCTCAGGTCGTCGACAAAGCGGGTGAAGGCCGCCGCGGGCGGAAGGTCGACGTGGACATCGCAATGGATGGGATCGGTCATGCGCGTTCCTCCTTGCTAAGGAACGCACAGGCGCTTCAGGGGATCAAGGCTTGGTGGGGCTGGCCGGATGCGCCGCCTTCCAGTCCATGCCGCGGCGGATGCGGACACTGACGGCCGGGTGGTCGTAGAACAGCATCTCTTCCAGCTGGCTCGGGCTCGCGGCGCGGTAGGCGATGGTCTTGACCAGGGCCTTGGCCAGGCCGTCGGGCTCATTGACACGCTCCAGGCTGAAGCGGTCGGCGTCGGTTTCGGCCAAGCGGATCAGGCTGTTCTGCAGCGGTGCGGCCACCAGGCCCAGCACCGCCAGGATCACCGCCAGCACCGGCAGGCCGGCCGGATCGGCCAGACCCTGGACATTGTCGGCCCCCAGCAGGCGCGAGACCGGGGCGAACAGGCGATCGACGAGGAAGAAGGCCACAATCGACAGCAGGCTCATCACCCCGGCGATCCACAGCGAATGCTGGTGGGCATAGTGGCCCATCTCGTGTCCGACCACGGCGCGCACCTCGGCGAGGTCGGCGCCCTGCTTGAACATGGTGTCGCTCATCGCCACCCGGGCCGAGCCGAACAGGCCCGAGACATTGGCGGTATAGGCGTTGGACTGCTTGGAGCCGTCATAGACGAAGATCTTGTCGGACGGCACGCCGTTGGCCCTGGCCATCTCGACCACCGCGTCGCGCACCGGGCCGGCCGGGGCCGGGGTATATTTGTTGAAGATCGGCTCGATATAGAGCGGCGAGACCAGCATCAGCACGGCGATGAAGGCGGCCGACAGACCGCCGCTCCACAGCCACCAGGTGCGCGGGGCCTTGCGGATCAGGGCGTAGAGGGCGACCAGGAACAGGCCCGCGAACAGCCCGCCGATCCCGACCCCGATCGCGGCCTCGCCCAGCCAGCCGCCGAAGGGCTGGCTGGTCAGACCGTACTGCTTCTGCCGCCACCAGCCCGAATAGGCCGACCAGGGCAGGCTGATCAGCCAGTCGATCAACAGATAGGCGAAGCCGACCAGGAAACTGACCATCACCGGACGCGATCGCCGGCGCTCGAGCCGGCGACGCAGGGTCACCAGCACGCCGCTGCGAATGATGATCGTCGCGACCACCAGGGCCACGATCAGGCCCCAGAGCATCAGCCAGTGGCCGCCCTGGGTATAGGCGGTCGCCTTGGCGTGCGCCTCGGGCGGCAGTTGCGCCAGATAGGCGGCTGTCGCGGCCGCCGGATCGAATGACTGAGCCATGTCCCCTCCCCCGTGGTGGTCAGGCCGCAGATGGCCAGAGGAAATCCGGGGCGTCAGGTTAATTCGTGGTCACCTGAAGCTCGGGCGCGGCGCGCCGACGCTTGCCTCTGGCGGCGGCGCGCGAGCCGTATAGAACTGGACCGTCGAAATTGGATGGAAGTCGCCGCATGCGATTCTTGGCTCGTCGTGAACTGCTTCTGGGTCTGGGCGCGGGCGCGTCGCTGGTCGTCGCCGGCTGCGGCAAGTCCGGCGAGAGCACCGAGTCGGCGCTCAAGCGCATCCAGTCCACCAAGGTCCTGCGGGTCGGGCTGGAAGGCACCTATCCGCCCTTCAACTATCAGGACGCCCAGGGCCAGTTGACCGGGTTCGAGGTCGATTTCGCCAAGGCCCTGGCCGGCAAGATGGGCGCGACGGCGGCGTTCAGCCCGATTCCCTTCGCCGGCCTGCTCGGCGCGCTGGAAGCCCGCCGCATCGATGTGGTCATCAACCAGATCACCATCACCCCGGCCCGCCAGGCCAAGTATGACTTCTCCAAGCCCTATACGACCTCGGGCATCCAGATCATCACCCGCAAGGGCCGCGCCGACCTGCTCAAGCCCGCCGATCTGGCCGGCAAGAAGGTCGGGGTCGGCCTGTCGACCAATTACGAGACCTGGCTGCGCGCCAATGTGCCCGACGCCATCGTCCGCACCTATGACGACGACCCGACCAAATATCAGGACCTCAAGGCCGGCCGCATCGACGCGGTGCTCAACGACGCCCTGGTCGCCGCCGCCTTCGTCAAGGGTTCCGCCGACTTCGCCGCCGAGGGCGCGGCCTTCGCCCCGCAGGACAGCGGGATCGCCCTGCTCAAGGACCCGGCCCTCAAGGTGGTCATCGACCAGGCCCTCGACGCCCTGCGCGCCAGCGGCCAGCTGAAGGCGATCTCGATGACCTGGTTTGGCAAGGACGTGACCGGGTGAGCCTGGCCGCCATCCTCGCAAGCCGGCTCCAGGCCCGATGAGCGCCGCCTTCGACCTGGTCGTTCAGTCCGCCCCTCTGTTGCTGAAGGGCGCGGTCTACACGATCCTGCTCAGCGTCATCGGCATGAGCCTCGGCCTGGCCCTGGGCTTTGGCCTGGCCCTGATGCGGCTGTCGTCCTCGCTTCTGCTGCGCTGGCCGGCAGGGATCTATGTCTCGGCGATCCGCGGCACGCCGCTGCTGGTGCAGCTGTTCCTGATCTATTACGGCCTGCCGCAGTTCGGCATCGAGCTGCCGCCCCTGCTGGCGGCCGGAATCGGCTTTTCGCTGAACATCGCCGCCTATGCCTGCGAGATCCTGCGCAGCGCCATCGCCGCCGTCGACAAGGGCCAGTGGGAGGCCGCCAGCGTGCTGGGCATGACCCGCGGCCAGACCCTGCGGCGGGTGATCCTGCCCCAGGCGGCCCGCACCGCCGTCGCGCCCCTGGCCAACAGCTTCATCAGCCTGGTCAAGGACACCTCGCTGGCCGCCACCATCCAGGTGCCGGAACTGTTCCGCCAGGCCCAGCTGATCACCGCCCGCACCTTCGAGATCTTCACCATGTATCTGGCGGCCGCCGCCCTCTACTGGATCCTGTCCAGCCTGCTGGCGCTCGGCCAGGACCGGCTGCAGCGTCGCGCGGAGGGCCGCCGATGAGCGCCATCGAAGCCCGGGGCCTGGTCAAGCGGTTCGACGGCGTCACCGTGGTCAACGAAGTCGACCTTACCGTCTCGCCGGGCGAGGTGGTGGCCGTGATCGGCCCGAGCGGTTCGGGCAAGAGCACCCTGCTGCGCTGCCTGGCCGGGCTGGAAACGCCCGAGGCCGGAACCCTGACCGTGGCCGGCGTCACGGCGGGCGGCAAGATCGGCCTGGCCCGCGCCCTCAAGGGCCGGGTCGGGTTCGTGTTCCAGAGCTTCAACCTGTTTCCGCATCGCACCGCCCTGGAGAATGTGGCCGAGGGCCTGATCGTCGTGCACGGCGTCAAGCCGGCCGAGGCCCGGGCCAAGGCCCTGGCCCTGCTGACCAAGGTCGGGCTGGCCCACCGGGTCGATGCGCGCCCCGCCGAGATGTCCGGCGGCCAGCAGCAGCGCTGCGCCATCGCCCGCGCCCTGGCCATGGATCCCGAGGTCATTCTGTTCGACGAACCGACCTCGGCCCTCGACCCGGAGCTGGTCGGCGAGGTGCTCTCGGTGATCCAGGCCCTGGCCGCCGAGAAGCGCACCATGGTCATCGTCACCCATCAAATGGAGTTCGCCAGGGACGTCGCGGATCGGACGATATTCATGGATGACGGCGTTATTATTGAGCAAGGCCCTTCCGCAGAGGTGCTGGGGTCGCCTAAGGAAGAGCGCACGCGACGATTCCTGAGCAAGGTGCGCGGCCTTCAGCCATAATTTGGCCAACGGCCCCTCACCTCCTCGACGCCAACGCCGTGTGCATTGAGGCGAGGTCCAGTGAAACCCTATATCGATCTGAAAGGCGCCTCGGGCGCCGTCTACCGCTACAAGCTGGCCGAGGACCATGACCCTCGGACCACGATCGCCGGCAACTTCGTCTATGTCGACGAGGCCGGCACCGTGCTGATGGCGGGCGAGGCCAACAACCTGCACGCCTCCGGCGCGCGCTTCTCCGAAGCGGCCGAGAACATGGGGCGACCCTGCTCTACACCCGGCTCAACGTCTCCGGTGCCTCGCGCACCGACGAGTACAATGACCTTGTGACGGCGCTCGATCCGGTGATGAACCGCGAAGAGGCCTGATATCCCAGCGACGCCAGGCGCCCCGCGCGTCTGGCCGCTACGGGGCCTGTCGGCATGGACCTCGGCGCCTGACCCCCACTTTCTGACCCAGCGGCCGTTCGGGCGTCGACGGCTTCCGTCCCCATTCGGCCAAAGCCCCGCTATGGTGCCGGCCATGCGCGCCCTGAGTCCCTCTTTCCGCTGTTCGCCGCCATCTCCACGCTGAAAGGCGTGGGCCCGCGCGTCGCGCCGCTGGTCGAGCGCCTGCCGGCCCCCTGTGCGCGAATGTGCTGTTCACCCTGCCCCAGGCGGTGATCCGGCGCACGGCGACCACGGCTGACCACGCCATCGATGGCCAGGGTCCAGACCTTCGTCGTGACCATCGACGCCCACATGCCGCCGCAGCGGGCCGGTCAGCCTTGGCGGGTGCGCAGCTGGGACGAAACCGGCTTCATCACCCTGTGCTGGTTCAAAAGGCCATGGCGCCCACCTTGAGCGCGCCCATCCGCCGGGAGCCCGGCGGGCGGTCAGCGGCAAGGTCGAGCGCTTCGGCAAGCGAGATCCAGGTCGCCCATCCGACTATCTGATCGAGGCCGAGCGGGTCGCGACATCCCGCCGGTCGAGGCGGTCTATCCGGCCACCGCGGGCCTGCCCTCGCGCACCTTCCGCAAGTTCGCCGTCGAGGCCCTGGGCCGCGCCGTCGCCCTGCGGAATGGCAGGATCCCGCCTGGATGGCCCGCGAGGCCTGCCGGCCTGGCGCGACGCCTTAGTCGCCGTCCACGCCCCCCAGG
>NZ_PEGG01000117.1 GCF_002737765.1 Caulobacter sp. B11
TGGGCGGGCTGGTCGCGCTGGGGCCGGCGGCGATCGGCCTGGCCTGATCGTCCTGGTCGGGCGGCTGGCCCTGCGGCCGATGATGCGCTTCGTGGCCAAGGCCAAGAGCGAAGAGATGTTCATGGCCGCCTGCCTGCTGGTGATCATCGGGGCCGGCCTGGTCAGCGCCCTGTCGGGCCTGTCCATGGCCCTGGGGGCCTTCGTGGCCGGGGTTCTGCTGGCCGAGACCGAGTATCGCCACGAGGTCGAGGTCAAGATCGAGCCGTTCAAGGGCCTGTTGCTCAGCCTGTTCTTCGTGTCGCTGGGCATCCGGCTGGACCTGTCGCTGTTGCTGGCCTCGCCCTTGCTGATCCTCGGGATCGGGGCCGGGCTGCTGGCGCTCAAGACCGTGATCATCGCCGGCCTGGCCCGGGGCTTTGGCCTGTCCAGCCGCGCGGCGGCCGAAAGCGCCCTGACCCTGGCGGCCGGCGGCGAGTTCGCCTTCGTCATCCTCGACAAGGCCATGGGCGCCAAGGTGGTGTCGGCCGAGGTCGGCCAGGCGGTGCTGGTGGCCGCGACCCTGACCATGTTCCTGATCCCGGTGCTGACCGGGCTCGGCGCGCGACTGGCGCGCGCCGCCGCCGTCCCGACCGCCGAGGCCCCCGTCCCGGCGCCGGGCGAGGAGCCATCGGGCCGGGTGCTGGTGGTCGGGTTTGGCCGGGTGGGACGGCTGGTGGGCGAGATGCTGACCCGCCACGACCTGCCCTGGATCGCCATCGACCGCGACCCGCGCCTGGTCGAGCAGGGCCGCCGCGCCGGCCACCGGGTCTATTATGGCGATGCCGCGCGGGTCGAACTTCTGGAACGCTGCGGCCTGGCGGCGGCCCGGGCGGTGGTGGTGACCATGGACGCGCCAGAGGCCGCCGAGGCGGTGGTGGCCACGGCCCGGGAGCATCGGCCCGACATCACGATCGTGGCCCGGGCCCGCGACGCCCGCCACGCCAAGCGGCTCTACGAACTGGGGGCCACCGACGCGGTCCCCGAGACCATCGAGGCCTCCCTGCAGCTGTCGGAGGCCGTGCTGGTCGATGTCGGCGTGCCCATGGGACTGGTCATCGCCTCGATCCACGAACGCCGGGACGAATACCGCAAGGCGCTCAACCGGCCAGACGCCCTGGGCGGACGGCGCCGGCGTCTGGTCGGGCCCAGCTAGTTCTTCTGGCCGCGCAGGGCGGCCGCCAAGGTCACTTCAGTCTAGGTTGGACGGTGCGCCGCGACTCTTCTAGAACTCGCCCTGGCCGCGCCGGGTCTGCATCCCGTGCACGGACCAGTGCTCCTGTGGTTGTGGGCGCCTTCGACCCGATTGTGGCGAATAGGGCGAGTTTGCGCCCAAAGACTCGCCAAATGTGACCCAAGGTCTTGCGCTGTTCGGATTCGCATGCGACGCCAATACGGGCTGGCGCTCTCTGTGAGGATTTTCAGCTAACTCGCTTGCAAGTTGACCCGGAGGGGCGGTCATTGTGGCGCTGAACTGGTTTGCCAGTGAAGCGAAACCTGGCAAGTGTGGCTTTGCTGACACTTTCGCACGTCGTGCGCCTTGGTATAACAGTGCTCGATCGGCTTCGGCCGGAGCAGGGCAATAGAGGGCTCTTGATATGAAACTCAAATTCCTGGCGGGGGTCGCTCTAGCCGCGGTTTTCGCCGCGTCGGGCGCTTCGGCCCAAGACACCGGCTGGTATGGTGCGGTGGACCTTGGCTATCACTGGCCGGAAGGCATTGGCGCCGAATCCAACCTGAAGGCGCCGGATTCGGCTACCTATCACTGGACCTGGACCGCTGATGACGACTGGGCCGGCTTCGTCCGTCTCGGCTATCAGTTCAACCCGAACTGGCGCGCTGAACTCGAAGGCGGCTATCGCCCCGGCGATCTCGTCAGCGTTCGCGGCAACCGCGCCGCCCGCCCGCTCGCCTCGCCGGGTCTCTGCACCCCGGGCGTCGTCCGCACCATCGCCTCGCCGAAGTGCGGCTCGCCGGACGGTTCGATCGACGCTTGGACGCTGATGTTCAACGTCCTGTACGACTTCGCGCCGGACGCCCGCATCAACCCGTTCGTGGGTGTCGGCCTTGGCCTGAACCGTCTTGAAGTGACCGCCCTGGGTCAGACCGCGACCACCGTTGGTGGCGGCGCTCCGAACCTGGCCGTTGACGACGACGACGTCGCCATCGCCTGGCAAGCTCTGGCCGGCGCCTCGATCAAGGCGACCGACAAGCTGAAGATCGACCTGACCTATCGCGTCATCACCGGCGACGATCACCAGTGGCTGTCGGCCGGCTCCAACGCCGCGTTCCAGCCGGGCGAATGGGAAGGCCAGTACGTTGACCAGTCGCTGACCGTTGGTCTGCGCTACTCGTTCGCGTCGCCGCCGCCCCCGCCGCCCCCGCCGCCGCCGCCCCCGCCTCCTCCGCCCCCGCCCCCGCCGCCTCCCCCGCCGCCTCCCCCGCCGCCTCCGCCGGCGTATGAGGCTCGCGAATTCATCGTCTACTTCCCGTTCGACCAATCGGTCCTGACGCCGGAAGCCCAGTCGGTGGTTTCGGAAGCCGCGAACTACGCCAACGCCGGCAAGGCCACGCAACTGGTCATCGTCGGTCACACCGACACGTCGGGCTCGCCCAAGTACAACGCCCGCCTGTCGGAACGTCGTGCGAAGGCCGTGGCTGACGCGCTGGTCGGCATGGGCGTGGCTTCGTCCACCGTCGCCGTCGACTGGAAGGGCGAAAGCGCCCCCGCCGTCGCCACCGGCGATGGTGTGAAGGAACCGCTGAACCGCCGTTCCACGATCTCGATCAACTTCTAAGATCCAGGTCCAGACTGTTCGAGGAAGGGCCCGGCGGCGACGCCGGGCCCTTTTTCGTGCGCGTCACGCCGGCTCGGGGCGGGGCGATCGCCCGGCCGCGGTCATCCGCCCTCGGAGCGCCCCGTCAAGCCCTGTGGCGCCTTGTCGCGGCGAAATATTTCCCGCCGCGCCAACCCCTTGATCCTGCCCAGCATATCCCCGGAGACCATGGGTCATTCACAGCTTGTTAACGAAAAACTCTCGCCGGAGGCGTTTCTCGCCGTTGACGAGTCATTAGCCACTGTGGCCCCATATGTGGGTCGGGGGGCTCCTCGGCCACAAGATGTAGCGGCTGGATGGGGCATTCCCTGCTCTGGAACACGCTGATTGATTATGGATTTTGATCATGACAGGCAGTGAAGCGGCGAAAATTCAGCCCCTCTCCGAGGTCCGCTCCGAGTCGGTGCGTCCCGCGGGGCCGCAATTGGCCCTGGTGCGCAAGGTCGAGGTCGATCGCTCGCGCGACGCCCTGCTGACCGACTTCGGCAAGACCACGCTGGAAGACCGCTACCTGCTGCCGGGCGAGTCCTATCAGGACATGTTCGCGCGGGTCTCCACGGCCTTCGCCGACGACGCCGACCACGCCCAGCGCGTCTACGACTATATGAGCAAGCTGTGGTTCATGCCGTCGACGCCGGTGCTCAGCAATGGCGGCGCCGAGCGCGGCCTGCCGATCAGCTGCTTCCTCAACTCGGTGTCCGACAGCCTCGACGGCATCCTGGGCGTCTGGAACGAGAACGTCTGGCTGGCGGCCAATGGCGGCGGCATCGGCACCTATTGGGGCGGCGTCCGGTCGATCGGCGAGAAGGTCAAGGGCCAGGGCCAGACCAGCGGCATCATCCCCTTCATCCGCGTGATGGACAGCCTGACCCTGGCCATCAGCCAAGGCTCCCTGCGCCGCGGTTCGGCCGCCGTCTATCTGGACATCTTCCACCCGGAAATCGAAGAGTTCCTCGAGATCCGCAAGGCCTCGGGCGACTTCAACCGCAAGTCCCTGAACCTGCACCACGGCATCTCGATCACCGACGAGTTCATGCACGCCGTCCGCGACGGCCTGAAGTTCGGCCTGCGCTCGCCCAAGACCAATGAAGTGCTGCGCGAGGTCGACGCCCGTTCGCTGTGGCAGAAGGTGCTGGAACTGCGCCTGCAGACCGGCGAGCCCTATCTGATCTTCTCCGACACCGTGAACCGCGCCATGCCCCAGCACCAGCGCGAGCTGGGCCTGAAGGTCCGCCAGTCGAACCTGTGCAGCGAGATCATGCTGCACACCGGCGTCGACCACCTGGGCAATGACCGCACGGCCGTCTGCTGCCTGTCGTCGGTCAACGCCGAGAGCTTCCTGGAATGGCGCGACCATCCGATGTTCATCGAGGACATCATGCGCTTCCTCGACAACGTCCTGCAGGACTTCATCGACAGGGCCCCGGACGCGGCCGCCACGGCCGCCTACGCCGCCATGCGCGAGCGCTCGGTGGGTCTGGGCCTGATGGGCTTCCACAGCTTCCTGCAGAGCCAGAACGTGCCGTTCGAGAGCGCCCTGGCCAAGAGCTGGAACATGCGGATGTTCAAGCACCTGCGCCGCGAGGCCGACAAGGCCTCGATCGCCATCGGCGAGGAGAAGGGCCCATGCCCGGACGCCGCCGATCGCGGCTCGATGGAGCGCTTCTCGCACAAGCTGGCCATCGCCCCGACCGCCTCGATCTCGATCATCTGCGGCGGCACCAGCGCCGGCATCGAACCGATCCCGGCCAACATCTATACCCACAAGACCCTGTCGGGCTCGTTCGCCGTCAAGAACCCCTATCTGGAAAAGCTGCTCGACGAGAAGGGCCACAACACCGACGCGGTCTGGGGCTCGATCCTCGAGAACGAGGGCTCGGTCCAGCACCTGGACTTCCTCAGCCAGGACGACAAGGACGTCTACAAGACCGCCTTTGAGCTGGACCAGCGCTGGGTGGTCGAACTGGCCGCCGATCGCACGCCAGAGATCTGCCAGAGCCAGTCGGTCAACATCTTCCTGGCGGGCGATGTCGACAAGTGGGACCTGCACATGCTGCATTGGCAGGCTTGGGAGCGGGGGGTCAAAAGCCTCTATTACCTGCGCTCCAAGTCGGTGCAGCGCGCCTCCTACGCCGGCTCGGATCTGGTCGCGCCGTCGGCCAGCAGCTTCGACGTCGCCGAGAAGACCGACTACGATGAATGCCTCGCCTGCCAGTAGGCGGCGACCGGAACCTTGCCGGGCCTGAAGTCACCAACAGCGAACGGCGGCGCGGTCAACGCGCCGCCGTCTTGCGTTTGGAACCAACTGCGAACCCAGCGGTTGATTGTCACGCGCGGCAATCCGTAGTGGACGCCGCCGCTCCAGCGGTTAGGCTGGATCGACTGAGATGGGGAGATCCGCAATGCGGGTCATGAGGGCAACCTCCGCTGCGATCGTCATCGCCGTCGTGGCTTGCGCCACGGCGAATGCAGCGGCGTCTCCGACGGCCGCCAAGGCGAACGCGAAACCCTTGCCTAGCTTAGATGGGGACGCGTCGCGCGGCCGCAAGGCCGAGCGGCTGGAGCCGAGCTTCCGCCTCGCCTCCACCCCGGTTTCCGCACCGGTCGACTTCAGCCTCCGAGACGTTCGTCCCAGCCCGGTCGGGGTGGAGGCCCAGGCGGCTGATTCGGCCGAGGCGGCCGTCAGCGGGCTGTTTGCGACCGCCTCGTCGGGCCCGACCGGCAATGTTCTGGACGCAGACCGCTATTATGACAGCCGCGGTCCGGTCACTTGGCGCTCCAACGCCTTTGTCCTCGGCCAGACCGACGCCGCCATCGATCAGGTGCGGGTCTCGGTCGGCGGGGTGGCCCGCTCGGCCAGGACCACGCCCCTGTCCTTGGTGCGGCCGGACGCCCAGCCTTTCGAGGACGAGGACGTCGATGTCACCCTCACCCGCGGCTGGCCATCGGCGGTCAAGTTCAGCGGCGGGCGCTACGCCCTCGATGTGACCCCCCATGCCGGGCTCGGCTTTGGCGGTGAAGGCGGTTCGGCCGAGGCCGGCGCCACCCTGCGTTTTGGCAAGAGCGCCGAGGACAAGGTCGTCGATTCCCTCGGCGTCGGTGACGGCGCGGCCATGTTCGGCGATCGCGGACGTTGGTATGTCTTCGCCGCCGCCAGCGGACGAGCCGTGGGTCTGAACATGTTGCGCGGCCAGGACGGCGACTGGAGCCGGGCCGGCGTCAGTTCCGACGTCACCAGCAAGCTGATCGGCGACGCCCAGGCCGGGGTCGCCTGGCGCAAGGGGGCCATGCAGGCCTCGCTGGGCTATATCCATCGCGAGATTCGGGCCAAGGACCAGATCATGGGCATGGGCACACAGCAGGACTCCGTGGTCGCGCTGTCGTTCAGCCTGCGCCCGCATTGGTGACGCGCAAGCTTGAGTTTCCGGCCGGGATCATGCAGCTAGCCAAGATCCTTCACAGCAGCGTCGATGGTCATGAGCGATAGCGAGCCCCCGCGCCGCAAGGTCCTGAGTTTGAAGAGCGGCGTCGCCGCGCCGGGCGGGCCTCCTCCATTGCAGCGCCTGCAAAGGCCCGCGCGGCCCGTCATCCCCGAGCCGCCGCCCCCGCCGCCGCCAGTCACTGGCGACTGGAAGTGCAAGCCCTGCGGCGCACGCTTCGACCCGCCCGCCGACCTGACCGACGAAGACTCCGTGCGCTGCCCCAGCTGCAATGCCCGACTGGGCCTGGCCGCCGATTTCCGCGCCGATCCGCCGCGTGTCGAGAAGCTGCGCGCGCGCTACCTGAAGAAGGCCTGACAGTCTCCCGCCGCGGCGCGCCCTAGACGCCGGCCGGATCGATCGCGGTCGGCCGGGTTTCGCGGCGTTCGTTGGGCTGGCGCCGGAACAGGCCGCGCCACAGCGGTTCGGGACTGGAGGGGCTGGTCCAAAGATGCTCGCCGGCGGCCATCTCCACCGCCGCATCGAAGATCTCGCGCATCAGCGCCGTTTCAAACCGCATCATGTTGAACCCATCGAAGGTTGACGGGATCGAGGTGACGCTGAGCGGCAGGTTGTGTCGCGCGCAGAAGCCCGCCGCCAGGCTGAGGGCCTGACGGTAGGAAAACCGCAGCATGGCCTCGAAGCTGCGGCCGACGATCGAGGGGACCCCGGGCGGCGTCGTGCGCGGCGAAGGCTCGAGGGTGGTGTTGACCACCACATAGACCCGGCTGCGCCTCAGCCTCTGGCCCAGGCTGCGCCAGTGCAGCAGGGCGTCGGGCATCAGGAACAGCGGCGCGGCGACGCCGCCGTCGACATGCATCTCCTGATAATAGGTCACCCCGCCCTGGCCGTCCGGGCTCTCTACGTCAATCATGCGGGGCGGAAACAGGCCGGGCAGGGTGGCCGAGGCGGCCAGCACCTGGCGGAACAGGCGCAGGGCCTCGTCGCCGCCGCGGCTGGCGATCGCCCCCATGTCCCAGATCGTCGCCTTCTGGCTGTCCAGATTGGTGGTGGCGATCAGTAGCCGCCGGCCCTTGGCGTGTTCGCGCGCCACGGCCTCGACCAGGGGGCCGTCGATGACCGGGTCGACAAGACCGTCCAGGGCCTCGGCCTTGAACAGACCCGAGCCGAGCGCCGAGCCCAGACCCTTGAGGCTGAGCAGCTGGGCGGCCCCGCCGCCGACATAGGCCTCGGTCAGGCGATCATCATAGTCCGGGCCCAGGAAGGCCATGGGCGCGATCAGGGCGCCGGTGCTGACCCCGGTGACGATGGCGAACTGCGGCCGCTTGCCGGCCCGGGTCAGGCCGACCAGCACCCCGGCCCCGAAGGCGCCGCCGGCCGCGCCGCCTGACAGGGCCAGGATGTTGAATTCGTCGCGCTGCAGCACCGGCCGGTTGGGGGCCAGCCGATCGGCGACCCGCTTGAGGGTTTCGTCGGCCTGATCGACGGTCAGGCGGACGCCCGGAAAGCCCACGGCCTCGGTTTCGACCCCGGCCGCCGGCGCGTCGAGTCGCTTGCCGGTCAGCAGGCTGCCGGTCCAGTCCTTGAACAGGGACTGCAGGCTGGTCTTAGACTCGGGCTCCAAGCGGCTCAGCCCTGGCCATGGGTCAGGACGACGCCGACCAGAACGGCGGCATAGTGCAGGCCCGCCCCGCCGATCACGTGGCCGTGCCAGATGGCCCGCCGGAACTTCAGGCGGCGCATCAGATAGAAGATCGTGCCGGTGGAATAGACCAGTCCGCCGATGGCCAGCAGCAACAGGGCCACCCACGACATGCCATGGAACATCGGCTTGATCGCCACCAGCACCAGCCAGCCGAGGGCCAGGTAGAGCCCGACCCAGAAACGCTTGTCGAGCCCGGGCAGGAAGAGCTTGGCCAGCACCCCGACCCCGGCCACGGTCCACACCGCGCTGGTCATGCCGATCGCCCACCAGCCATGCAGGTTCTGGGTGGTGAAGGGGGTGTAGGAGGCCGCGATCATGATGAAGATGCCGGCATGGTCGAACCGGCGCAGCAGGGGCCGCCAGCGCGCCTTGGCGAAATTATAGGCCGTCGACAGCGACAACATCAGGATCAGGCCCAGCGTATAGATGCTGACCGCCGCCACCTGGCCCAGGGATCCCAGCCCGAAGGCCAGGCCCAGCAGGATGCCGCCGCCCAGCAGGGCGCAGGCCAGGCCGGCCAGGTGCACGACCAGATCGGCGCACTTGGCGCCGGCGCTGGGATAGTGGGTCTGCGGCGGCTCGCCCGGGGAGGTGTCAGTCGTGATCGTGGTCATGGCCCGTGCAACATACGCCGATTGGATGACGGATAAACGGCGAACATCATGGCGCCAGCGGGGCGGCGAAGGAAAGCCCCGTCAGCCCGCCAAGCCCATGGCCCCGTCGAATGTCAGCTTGCCGCCGACGAGGATCAGCAGGATGTAGATCACCGTGTAGAAGCCCTGGGCCGGCACTCGTCGCACTAGCCACACGCCCGCCCAGGTCGAGGCGATGGCCAGGGGCAGGAGCACCGCCGCCGTGGTCAGGGTCTGGGCCGTGAACTGGCCGAGCGCCGCATAGGCGGGGACCTTCATCCAGTTGACCACCGCGAAGAAGATGGCGCTGGTGCCGATGAAGGTGTCGCGCGGCAGGCGTCGGGGCAGCACATAGATCTGGAATGGCGGCCCGCCGGCGTGGGCGACCTGGCTGGTGAAACCGGCGACCAGGCCGCACAGGGCCCCCAGCCAGGGCCGTCCGGGCCCGGCCTCGATGGCCGCCGCCGCCTTGACCGCCCGCTCCGACCACAGGCGCTGAGCCGCGAACAGCACCGAGATCAGGCCCACGGCCAGTTCGACGGCGGCCCCGGAGACCAGGGCGGCCAAGGCCCAGCCCAGCAGGATCCCGAGCCCCGCCGCCGGCAGCATCAGCTTCAGCAGGCCCTTGTCCCAGGTCCGGCGAAAGGCCCAGACGCTGACCACGTCCTGAACGATCAGGATCGGCAGCAGGATCGCGGCGGCCAGCACCGGCGAGATGGCCAGGGCCATCAGCGGCGTGGCCACGACTCCGATTCCGGCGAACCCGCCCTTGGCCAGGCCCAGCAGGATCACGGCCGGGATGGCGACGGCGTAGAAGAACGGATCGGTCAGCATGGGTTCGAGGCTTAGCAGCTTGGGTTTGGCGGGACCACCGGCCCGCAACGACAGAGCCCTTCCCCCTTTGATGGGGAAGGGTTGGGATGGGGGTGGCAGCGTTTCCGGTTGCGACCCGGCCTGCGAGACATCGTCCGGCGGGGTCACCCCCAACCCCGCCCTTCCCCCATCAAAGGGGAAGGGAGAGGATCAGAGCGACCGCCTAAGCCCCCAGCATGACCTCGGCGATCTGCACGGCGTTGAGGGCCGCGCCCTTGCGCAGATTGTCGCCGGTGACGAACAGGGCCAGGCCGTGGGCCACGGTGGGATCGGGGCGGATGCGGCCGACGAAGACCGGGTCCTGACCGGTCGCGGCCAGGGATTGGGAACCTCGGCCAGCACCACGCCCGGCGCGGCGGCCAGCAGGGCCGTGGCCTGCGCCACCGAGAGCGGCCGCTCGAACTCGGCGTTGATCGACAGCGAATGGCCGGTGAACACCGGCACCCGCACGCAGGTGCTGGAGACCGGCAGACCGGGATTTCCAGGATCTTGCGGGTCTCGTCGCGCAGCTTCAGCTCTTCTTCGGTATAGCCGTCCTCGGCCAGGACATAGTTCAGCGGCACGACGTTGTAGGCCAGGGGGACCACCCACTTCTCGGGGGGCGGCAGGGCGACGGCGTCGCCGCTCAGGGCCAGGCCGGCGACATCGCCCTGGGCCCCGGCCGCCAGCTGGGCGGGCCAGGACCGCGATGCCCTCCATGCCGCCGCCGAGGCGGCCTGGTAGGTGCTGACCGTCAGGCGCTTGAGGCCGGCGGCCTCGTGCAGGGGCTTGAGCGCCGGCATGGCGGCCATGGTGGTGCAGTTGGGGTTGGCGACGATGCCCTTGGGGATGGACTTCAGGGCGTGCGGATTGACCTCCGACACCACCAGCGGCACCTCCGGGTCGCTGCGCCAGGCCGAGGAGTTGTCGATGACGATCGCCCCGGCGGCGGCGGCCTTCGGCGCCAGGTCGCGCGAGGTGTCGCCGCCCGCCGAGAAGAACACGATGTCCAGGCCGCTGAAGTCGGCGGTGGCGGCGTCCTCGACCACGATCGCG
>NZ_PEGG01000118.1 GCF_002737765.1 Caulobacter sp. B11
TTTAGCGCGTCGGTCCCTCGGCGCGCTGCTGGTGAATTTGATGAAGCTGAGGCGACAACAGATCAACGATCCGGGCGGGGTCGATATTGTAGTCGCTGTAGAAGACGCCTTCGTTGACGTCCCGGATGTCCTCGATGTCCGGCGCGGCCGGCGCGGGGACATCCGGACGCACCTCGGGCCAGAAGCCGAGTTGCCCCAGGTGTCCGCGTTCGGAATGGGCGACACCCGGACGGCCGGCGATCCAGGTCATCAAGGTCAGGCCCGAACCGATGGTGGCGACATAGGCGTCGCAGGCGAAGGCCCAGCAAATGCTGCGATAGAGCGGCATTTCGAAGCCATTGATGACCAGCACCCCATCCGGGATCCGGCGGCGGATCTCGGTCGCCATGGACTCGCAATCGGCCATTCCGTCAAGGATGAGCGACAGGGTGCGGCCCTCGGAGACGACGCGCTCAGCCAGGGTGACCGCGGCTTCGACCTGATCAAGCCAGACCTTGTTGTGAGCCCGCAGGTTGAACCAGATCAGCAGATCGGCTTGCCGGGCCGTCGCCACCACGGCTCGCTCCTCGGGTTCGAAGCGGCTTTCGGCATGGTCGCGGATCTTGGCCGCCGTTTCGGGGGAGATCCGCAAGGCGGTGGGCCGCACGCAATAGAAGCGTTGACGGATGACGGTCTGGAAGAGGTTGTCGGGGTCGACCGCGCGAACGATCTCGAGGTCTTGCGTCTCCTCCAGCCCGACCTCCGGACCCAGGAACGGGGTCTTGTAGACCAGGATGCGGCCGACGGACTGGGGCAGACCGATCTGGGAATAGCGGACCAGACCGGAGATATCGTTCCAGAAATAGTGGCCCATGTTGCTGAGCGTGCCCGACAGAATGATCGGTCGGGTCTCCGAGGCGAGATAGTCGAAATAGGCCAGGGCGTCGCGCGCCGCCATCACCCGCAGCAGATCGATGAACGGCTGGTGGACGTTCCAGTCATAGGCGGGCTGGCCGATCTGAAGGATCAGCTCCAGCCTTGGCACATAGATGTAGGCCTTGCGGCCGCCGAAGCCCGAGGCCACCAGGTAGAAGGGCGTGCCCCCGTCGAAATAGTGGAAGATATGGCTCTGGCCGCCCTCATGCGACATCACCGGAACCGCATGGCGTGACGCCAGGATCGCGCCGGTGAACGGGCACGGGCACAGGGCCACCCCCGCCGACAAACCGGTGAATTGAATGGCGGCCTGACCCTTGGCGAGGTTGCCGAGGAACGGGTGACCAAAGTCGCGCTCGGGAAAATCCAGATTCAGCCGCAGTTGGGCCGCCAGATCCGCGCGCCCCGCGCGCTCGGCGAAATCCGCTTCCGAGACGAAATCGTCCTTGGCGCAATCGCCAACGGCGGCGATGTCCAGGCCGAAGCCGCGCAGGTCGGAAGCCGAGGCGTCAAGCGTCGCGGCGTCCCAGGCCATGATCACGCGGGCGCGGCGAAACTGCTGGGTCCAGGCGGTCAGGTCGGCGCCCTCGGCGGCGACGGCCAACTGGGCCACAGCCTCGCGCGAACGGCCGTGGACCGCCTTCCAGAGATTGTTCAGCCCGTGGAACGCGGCAGGCTTGGGCGTGGCCGGAAAATTCAGAACCGCCACCCTGGAGGGATCTGGATGGATCTCGGGCGCGGCGACGGCGCGGAGTGCGAGGTTGCGAAAGGTCAGCGCGCCCCCGTGAACGCTGAAGCGAAACTCAACCCCCTCGGCGGGCTCGACGACGTGAATCCAGACGGTCGCGGCCGATTGCGCCGGCTGGGCGAGACACTGCTGGCCGCCGGCGAAGATGTCGAAGATCGCATCCTCGTCGGCGTCGATGTCGTAGACGACCTGATACCAGCCAGGCTGCATCTCAAGATACGGGCCGTAGAGAACGTAACCCTCATGGCCCGGCGGCACGCGCAGCACCCCGTCGGCGTCCAGAAAGACGGCGAAGTTCGGAATGATCCGAAGATCTGTCGCCCCAAGGTTCATGTCCTGGAAGTCCGCACGGTCGAGCTTGGTCAATGGGACCCCGAGTAACAAAAGCGCCTGGTTCAGCTGGCGGCAGACTTAAACGGAAACCCTCGGAGTCAGAAGCCTTAAGCCTCGCGGCCTGGGGCGAGACCTATCCAGCCGCCTCGATCAAGGCGTCGATCAGATGGGGCTCGGTCAGGAAGGCTTGCTGTCGGGGCAGCACGCCGGTCAGCTGCACATAGTTGTGCTCAAGAATCGGCGACAGGGCCCGATACCAGTCCAGCAGCGCTTCCGGCGACATCGCCATCAACCGGTCGATCTCGGTCATCAGGGCCGAGAGCCGGTCGGTCACGTTGGTGATGCGGTCATAGGACTCGTCGATGAAGGGGTGGAAGGTCTTGAACCCGAGGTCGCGCAACATCGACAGGGCGCCCGGATTGCCGACGATGATGAAGGGGTGGAAGCCCAGGAACGGCTTCAAGGCCTTTTCGGTGATGCGGGCGACATCGCCCATCGACACCTCGCTCTCGGTGATGACGCTGAAATAGCTATCCCGGTAGAGTTCGAGCGGCACATCGAATTCCGGCACGCCCTGGTAGGCGGGGCCCAGGTCGAGGGTCATGCGCCCCGCCGCCATCAGCCGTTCGAAGCCGGTCGCTATGACATCCTGATGCGGGAACCAGCCAGGGACGCTCTCCAGCCCGCCGCCGTCCTTGCGGTCCGAAAAGCCGCGAAAGGACAGTCGGCCGCCGAGGTCGTGGCCCCGGCCCATCAGCCAGGACAGCATGCCCACCCGCCACGGCCGCGGCGTGTAGTTGAGGCAGACATATCGGCTGGGCCTCGCGGTGGTCAGGCCCGCGCGATGCGCCGCCAGCCGGTCAGCCACGATCTGGTCTGGATTGGACTTGGCGACCAGGCCGGCGAACCGGCCTGGAAAATAGTCATAGTAGAGGACCTTGATGCCGGGGCCCTCCGCGGTCTGCTCGCGGAGGGCGGCATATTGCTCGGCGAAACGCCGGTTCTGGGTGAGAAGCACGACCCGATCGAGCGGGATGCCCTTGAGCGCCAAGCCCTGGTGCAGCGCCTCCAGCCACGGCGCGACGGTGAGGGCCGCCTGGCCCTCGTTCGACATGTCCAGCAACAGCCGCAGGCGGCCGGCGGCCATGGCCGCGGCGTCCTCGGAGCTGATCTTGCCCATCCAGTGCGCCGCGGAGGGATGACGATCAGCGCCCTCGCCGGCCCACCAATGGGCGTCGCCAAAGCCCTCCATCTGCAGAGACACATAGGTGACATCGGCCAGCGGGTCCGAAACGCGGGCCAGTTGCGAAGGGTTGAATTCGCCCAGGTTGCGCAACAGATAGCTGTCGCCCCGGATGCTGATCGATCGCGCCGGACGGCTTGAGAGCGGGGCTGGCGCGACGACGGGCCGGTTGTCGCGCAGGGTCTTGGCCATGGCCAGGAAGCTGTCGGCCAGCCGCGCCGCGACGCGGTCGGGCCGGTGATCCGAAAAGGCGAAGGCCTCGATCGACATCGCATTGAGGATCAGGCTTTCGGCCTGGGCGGCGGTCAGGAAGGTCTGGAAGCCGTGGTCGCCCGACCCGAAGCCCGCGGCCAGCAGATCGGGGCGGCCGCGGTCGGCCCGACCGACGGCCACGACCACGCCGTCGAGCCGCAATTCGACATTGAGATGGGCGTCTGGATCCCGAGCGTCAAAGGCCCAGCCCTCGACCCGGTCGCCGGTGATCGCCTCGATAACTGCTTCCACGCCGCATTCCCAGAACAAGAAGGCCCGTCATGGGACGCTGCCGGTCGCGCGCCTCCACAACACAGGGTTGCCGGCCCCGATCCAGAGGCCTTAGTCCAACATCACGGACGCGAATAGCTTGTTTCGCCGGCCTTGAGTTGGTCGATCATCGCGGCCACGCCCTGGCCCAGGCTGTAGCGGGGAGCCCAGCCGAGGTGGCGCCGGGCCTTGTCGACGCATAGCACGCTGACGGGGATGTCGATCCCGCGACCCGGCAGACGCGACACGTCCAGGGTGCGGTCCAGCACGTCCTCGATGACGCTGATCACTTCGTTGATCGAGGCGCCGACGCCGCTGGCCACGTTGAACACCGGTAGATCGGTCAGGTCAGGCAGAGCCTGGGTGGAGAGGGCGACCAGGGCGTCGGTCGCATCGCTGATATGGATGTAATCGCGAACCACGCTGCCGTCGCCCCAGACGGTCAGGGGTTCGCCGCGCAAGGCCCGGGCCACGAAGGTGCTGACCAGGCCCTGGTTGCGATCGAGATTCTGGCCGACCCCATAGGGGTTGGACAGTCGGGCGATGCGACAATCCACGGCGCCGCTGTCGTGATAGGGCCGCATGTAGTTCTCGACCGCCAGCTTGGTCGCGCCATAGATGCTGAGCGGCCGTGTCGGGCTGTCCTCGGTGGACCTCTGGTCCTGGTGGCGGCCATAGACCGTCCCGCCCGAGGAGACGAAGAGCACCCGCTTGCCGCCCAGCCGGGCGGCGGTCTCGAGCAGGTTGATCGCCGTGCGAATATGGGTGTCGACGTCCCAGATCGGATTCAGGGCCGCCGTCTGCGGAATACTGGCCCAGGCATAGTGGTGGATGACGTCGACGTCGGCGATCAGGGCCGGCCAGTCGCAGGCGGTCAGGTCGACGGTCTCCAGACGGACGTTTTGGGGATCGAACCGTTCCGGTTCCGGCGGCGGCCGGCGGCTGGCCAGGATCACCTCGACGCCGCGCGCCGCCAAAGCCAGGGCGACATGCCGACCGACAAATCCCGCACCCCCGAGCACCAGGTGCCGTTCCTTCGCCCCCACGCTTGTCGTTCCTATCTCACGAGTTCGTACTAAAGGCGTCGCCGGACCACCCATTGGGGGTTTCGCGACAGACGGCTAGTAGGCACGCCCCGGCGCTGTTGCCAAGCCGATCCTGCGGCGGCCCCGGCCCGGAGGCCCTACCAGCCCGAGCCCCGCTTGAAGATCGTGCTCCAGCTATGGCCGGTCGCATCGCAAATCGCCGGCAGCATGCGTTCGACCGCGTGCAGCACGGTGCCGTCGAACCGCGCGGGCTCGGCGGGGTAGTCGTCGAAGCCCAGCTTCAGCGCCCACAGCGGCGCCAGGGCGGCCGGCCGGGCCCAGAACATGTTGCCCACCGGAAACACCGGGAACTCGGGCAGGGTGGGTCGGGGCGTCATGCGATCAGCCAGCGACTCGGCGAGGGCGCGATTGTCCGACCAGCCGATCGCGTGGCGATCCTCGGCGAACACCAGGCCAAGCTTGGGGTCCTGGGCGAACAGGTCGAAGATGAAGGCGATCTCCGAGGGCTTGCCCAGCAGGGTGTCCAGCAGATAGCCGCGCCAGCGGTCGCCCAGGGACTCGCCCGCCGCCAGGCTCTTCTTGCCATGCAGGTGCCCGACCAGGCCGTAGCCCCCCGCCAAGACCGCGTCGCCGACCGAGGTCATGAACGGGCCGATGTCGCGTCCGCGATTGGGCCCCTCGATCACCTCGACCTTGCCGCCCTTGTAGTTGAGCAGGGCGGCCTGGATCTGGATCTTCTTGTTGGCGCTGGTGGTCGTGATGAACAGGTCGATCGGGGTGCGCACGGCCTTGAGGCGCTGCACGAAGACCGGCGCCAGCTCGGCATAGTGCATGTGAACATGCAGGGCGACGCCGCCCTCCGGGGTCTTGCCGCCGCTCTTGCCGACCAGGATCCGGCAGTCATGGGTCCTGGGCGCGGTCAGCTTGCCGCGCGAGGCCGCGTCCAGGGGAATGACCGGACCGGCGACGCCCCGCGCCTGCACGCCCCGCCACATCCCGTCGCTAAACCCGGGACGGGGATCATAGGCGGTCAGGCCCTTGGTCGCGTGAGCGACATAGTTGTTCAGCGACACGTCCGGCATCGGGTTCTCGGGCACGCCGAGATAGAAGGCCGCATCGAACAGGTCGCCGGCGGCCAGGCGATCGCGCGCCTCGATCTGCCCCTTGCGCACCTGGGTCGCGACCTGCAGCTCGCCCTTCAGGAATTCGGCATAGGCCGCGAAATCCAGCGTGTTGTTGACGAACGCGGCGTTCAGCGTCAGGGCGTCAACCGGCGTGGCCAGATGGCCGACAATGGCCTTGGCCGCGGCCAGAGGGTCGCAGTAGTCGACCACCGAGCCCACCGCCAGGCCCGCCTCGATCGGCTCCGACAGACCCGTGGCCTGGCTGAAACAGACCAGCGGCTTGCCCTGATGGAAGGCGTCGACCCCGACATTGGGATAGGGGTCCAGACGAGACGGCAGATAGAAGACGTCGGCGACCGCGAAGAAGGCCTCCAGATTGCTCTGGGCCGGGAACAGATGGACCCGCTCCCCGAGACCTTGGCGCTCGATCAACTCGCGCAGCCAGATCGAGGTGGCCAGATCGTATTCCGGGTCATAGCCGTCGCCGACCCACACGAAGCAGACATCCTCGTCGGTCAGTCGGGCCACCTCGCGCGCGGTCTGGACAAACAGGTCGACGCCCTTGCGGGTCTGAACATAGCCCGCCCCCAGCACGATCCGCGGTTTGGCCCCGGCCTGCGGCCGGATGGACTGGATGATTTCCTCGGCGCTCAGATCGCCCTCGGCGCTTGGCGCCTCGTCGACCAGCCGCCCCTGCGGCCGGATCACGATATTGTCGGCGTGCGAGCCGTAATAGGTGGTCAGCTCCTTCTGGGCCGACTGCAGCACGATCCTGGCGGGCACGACGGCCCGGTCGGCGGCGGCGATCACGTCGGCGACCTTGCCGTGGGGCAGCGAGTATTCGGCGAACTCGTGCACCAGGACCACGCTGGGCAGGTCGACCTGCAGGGCCGCCTTGACCAGGGCGTAGGTCTCGACGGAATTGGCCAGCAGGGCCGACAGGCCAAACCGCCGCATCAGGTCGCGCAGCAGAAATTCCGCGTCCGTGGGGTTCAGGTCACCGACCAGAACCTGGGTGCTGCTCTCAATGAACGGCTCCATCAGGCCGCGGTCGCGCCCCAGATAGGTGATCACGTTGTGGGTGGGCCCAAAGGCCCGGGCCAGGGCCAGACCGACGAGGGGCGCGCCGGTTCGCGAGCCTTCGTGATTGGCGATCAGAACCGTCGGCTTGTCCCGGTCGTGTTCGACGTCGCCGACCCGGTACATCGCCCGGAAATCGAAACGTCCGCTCCGGCCCTCTTCCTTGCCATATTCGCTGTAGTGGGCGAACGGCTCGACCCCCGAGGCGACGAGGTCGGGATAGCGGCGCGCATAGTATTCGTTCGAGAAATCCGGCGCCGGGTTCAGGCCCTGACGCGCCCCGTGCAGCAGATAGTGCCGCGGCAGATTCTCGCGGTCCGCATCGGTCAGGGTCGGGTTCTGGCGAAGATAATAGCCTTCGTCGAAGCTGTCCTTGATCCGCTCCAGAGACTCCTGAAGCATCACGCCATTGATGTAGCGACGTTCCTTGCGACCAATACGGGCATAGTGAACCAGCGGATTTTCGC
>NZ_PEGG01000119.1 GCF_002737765.1 Caulobacter sp. B11
GCTGCGCCAGGGGCTGGACGCGATGGGCTATGTCCTGGTCGACCAGGACTATAACGGCGACATCGAGGCCATCCAGGTGATCGACGGCACGCCGGTTCCGGTCGCCGATCCGAGGGCGCGGGGCGTGGCGCGGGTGGTGAGGTAGGCTACAGATCCTCCCCCTGACGGGGGAGGTGTCGCCGCAGGCGACGGAGGGGGAAGGACTGCCGAGTCGGTGCGGTCTTCCCCCACCGGCCTAAGGCCGCCTCCCCCTTCAGGGGGAGGATCTGATCTAAACCCCCGCCATCTCCGCCACCACCTTCAGCGCGGCGGCGCGGGGATCCTCGGCGGCGGTGATCGGCCGGCCGCAGACCAGGTGGCTGGCCCCGGCCCGCAGGGCGTCGGCCGGGGTGGCGGCGCGGGCCTGGTCGTTCTTGGCCGAGCCGTCGGGACGCACGCCGGGGGTCACCACCAGGAAACCCGGTCCGGCGATCTCGCGGGCCAGGGCCGCCTCGTGCGGGCTGGCCACGACGCCGTCGACGCCGCAGTCCACGGCCTGACGGATGCGCCGGGCCACCAGTTCGTGGGTGGTGAAGGCATAGCCCATCTCGACCAGGTCGGCGTCGGTCAGGCTGGTCAGGACGGTGACGGCCAGGATCTTCAGGTCCGAGCCGCCCCGCGCCAGCACGGCGGCGCGCATCACCTGCGGCTCGGCATGGACGGTCAGCAGGTCGCAGCCCGCCTGGGCCAGGACCCGGGCCGAGCGCTCGACCGTGGCCCCGATGTCGTGCAGCTTCCAGTCGAGGAACACCTGCTTGCCCTGGCCCTTCAGCGCGGCGGCGAAGGCCATGCCGTCGGTGGCCAGCAGTTCCAGCCCGATCTTGTAGAAGCTGACGCTGTCGCCCAGGCGTTCGACCATGGCCCTGGCCTCGGCGACGGAGGGCAGGTCGAGGGGCACGATCAGGCGCGGGTCGGCGGTCATGGCGGGTCCCCAGGACGATAGCGGGTTGGCGCGCGGCGACGCTTCGCCCTAGAAGGGTCGGGCATCGGGCGCGAAGAGAGAGGCTGAGGACGTCGAATGAGCCAGGCAGAACTCGCCGTCAACTTCTTCGTCGCCCTGTTCGCCCTGATCGATCCGATCGGCAACGTGCCGCTGTTCGCCGCCGCCACCCTCGGCGCGGCCGCGGCGGGTCGGCGGATGGTGGCGGTCTATATCGGCCTGTTCATCCTCGGCTTCCTGGTCTTCTTCTACTTCACCGGGGTGGCCCTGCTGGAGTTCTTCGGCATCTCGATGCCGGCCTTCCGCATCGCCGGCGGCATTATCCTGTTCATCCTCGGCCTCGACATGGTGCGCGACGACTTCACCACCATGTTCGCCGACGCCGCCGAGGGCATCGAGGGCCAGTCGGCCCGGGTCTATGCCAAGCAGCGCTTCGAGCGGCTGATCGTGCCCTTCGCCATGCCCCTGCTGATCGGCCCCGGCTCGATCTCGACCGTGATCATCTATGCCAGCGAGGCCAAGGACTTCGGCCTGGGCGGCATGGCCGTCGGCGTGGCGGTGATCGCGGCGGTGTCGGTGGTCACGGTCGCCTGCTTCTGGGCCTCGCCCCTGATCAGCAAGGCCCTGGGCCGGATCGGCATGAGCATCGTGGTTCGGGTTCTGGGCCTGATCCTCTGCGCCCTGGCGGTGCAGTTCGTGCTGGTCGGCGTCGGCGACGCCACCCGCGGCCTGGTGCGCCAGGACGCCAAGGCGCCTTACGCGGAGGCGAAGTAGGCTTAGCCTGCGACGTCACCGATCGGCTCGATAGCGCCTACGTCGCGTCCGCCGGCTCGCTTGGCGACCTCCAGGTCGTAGCGGGTCTGCAGGTTCAGCCAGAACTGGGCGCTGGCCCCAAACAGCCGCTCAAGGCGCAACGCCGTATCGACGGTGACGGGCGTTTGGCCCCGCACCAGCCGCTCGATACGCGGACGCGCCAGATGCAGCCGCGCTGCGGTGCGGCCTGCGCTCAGGCCATGGGGCTTGATGAACTCTTCCAAGAGGATCTCGCCGGGATGGACGGGCGCAAGAAGGTCAGCTTCATCTGGCATGGGCCGCTCCAATATTAGTGATAGTCCACGAACGCTACGTCACTGGGACCGGCGGCGGTCCAAGTGAAAACCAGTCGGAACTGATCGTTCACCCGGATCGAATATTGGCCCAATCGATCACCCGAAAGCGCTTCAAGTCGGTTGCCGGGCGGCGCACGCAGGTCGTTCAACAAGACAGCGGCGTTGAGCATCTCCAGCTTGCGCTTTGCAGCGCGCAGGAGATCGGCTGGAAAGCCTTTGCCGGGCGGTGTCCCGTCAAGGATCGCCTTGGCGCGATCGTCCTTGAAGCTCTGAATCGCCACAGCCTATCCATCCAGATCATTTTGTATCGCGAGGTGATACGAAAATCAAGACGTCCGTATCATTTCACGATACGAAGCTCTGATTGAAGGCGCGTCCCGCGCCCTAAACCTTCCGGAACCGCGCCCCCTGCCGGGCCATCAGGGCCAGGGCCCATTCGTCGGGGATCAGCTTGGCGATCACGGCGATGGCCTTGTTGGGCGCGCCGGGCACGCAGACCGGGCGGTTGGCCTCGGCCGCCTCGTAGCCGGCGGCGGCGACCTCGTCGGCGCCCAGCCATAACCACGAGGGCAGGGACTGGCTGACCTGTTCGCGGGTGCCGTTGACGTCGTGGAATTCCGAATAGGTGAAGCCCGGGCACAGGGCGCTGGCGTGGACGCCGGTGGCCAGGTTTTCCAGGTGCAGGCTCTGGGAGAACTTGACCAGGAAGCCCTTGGTGGCCGCGTAGAGGGTGTGGCCCGCCGCGCCCGGCAGCAGGCCGGCCAGGGAGGCGACATTGACGATGCGGCCAAAACGGCGCTCGACCATGCCGGGCAGCACCCGATGGGTCAGGCCGCAGACGGCGGCCAGCATGGTCTGCAGCACGTCGGCCTGGTCGCTCCAGCTGGTCTGGGCATAGGTTCCGGGCAGGCCGTAGCCGGCGTTGTTGACCAGGGCGTCGACGACCCGGCCCTGGGCCTCGATCCCGGCCAGCACCGTGTCGACGCCGTCGGGCTTGGAGAGGTCGGCGGCGATCGGATAGGCCTCGACCCCGAAGCGCAGGCGAATCTCGGCGGCCAGGGCCTCCAGCCGGTCCAGCCGTCGCGCGGTCAGGGCCACGTCATAGCCGTGGCTGGCATAGATGCGGGCGAAGGCGGCCCCGATGCCGGCGGAGGCGCCGGTGATCAGGGCGAGACGGCGGGCCATGCGGGTGTCCGATCGTAGCGAAATAACGCCGGAGACCAGCACAGCCGCCGCTTCGGTTCAAGCTCAAGCCGGGACGAAGGGCGCGCGAGAGACGGTTGCGCGCCCTCCAGGCCCTTTAAGCGGCTCCGCTCAGCGCCGGTTGGGCGCCGCGGGTCCAGCGGGCCGCAGCCTCGGCGACGCGGACGCCCAGCAGGCGAGCGGTCTCGCGGTCGCCCTGGGGCGGGGTGATCTCGGGCGAGGCGTTGTCGGACTGCGCCGCCAGGCCGAGGAACGAGCCGACCCGATTGAGGGAGTCCGGACCGCGCTCGGCCGC
>NZ_PEGG01000120.1 GCF_002737765.1 Caulobacter sp. B11
GCGGAATTCTCGGGCGGCAAGCCGGTCTCGTCGATCAGCGACACCCATACCTTCACCAACGATTTCGGCGCGACGCTCGAGCATAGCGGCTTCGAGCGCCTGACCTACGCCCAGTCGATGAAGTGGTACGGCAGCGACAAGCCCGACACCCGCAACCCGATCAAGATGCAGGACGTCTCCGAGCACTTCCGCGAGGGCGGCTTTGGCCTGTTCGCCAAGATCCTCGGCGCCGATCCGAAGAACGCCATCTGGGCGATCCCGGCCCCGACCGGCGGCAACCGCGCCTTCTGCGACCGCATGAACAGCTGGGCCCAGGGCGAAGGCCAGCCGGGCCTGGGTTACATCTTCTGGCGCGCCGCCGACGAACACGGCAATGAAGAGGGCGCCGCAGGCCCGATCGCCAAGAACATTGGCGACGAGCGTTCGGCCGCCATCGCTGCTCAGCTGGGCCTGAAGACCGGCGACGCCGCCTTCTTCGTGGCCGGCGATCCGGCCGTGTTCGCCAAGTTCGCCGGCCTGGCCCGCACCCGGGTCGGGGCCGAGCTGAAGCTGGTCGACGAGAACCAGTTCAAGTTCTGCTGGATCGTCGACTTCCCGATGTTCGAGTGGAACGAGGACGAAAAGCGCGTCGACTTCTCGCACAACCCGTTCTCGATGCCGCAGGGCGGTTTGGAGGCCCTGGAAACCCAGGACCCGCTGACCATCCGCGCCTATCAGTACGACATCGTGTGCAACGGCTATGAGCTGTGCTCGGGCGCGATCCGGAACCACAAGCCCGAGATCATGCTCAAGGCCTTCGAGACCGCCGGCTACGGCGCCGAGGTGGTCGAGGAGCAGTTCGGCGGCATGCTCAACGCCTTCCGCTATGGCGCCCCGCCGCACGGCGGTCTGGCCCCTGGCATCGACCGCATCGTCATGCTGCTGGCCGAGCAGGTCGCCATTCGCGAGGTCATCGCCTTCCCGCTGAACCAGCAGGGCCAGGACCTGCTGATGAACGCCCCGGCCGAGGCCCAGGAGCGTCAGTACAAGGAACTGCACATCCGCTCGGCCCCGCCGATCAAGATCTAGGCTCAGCCTGGTCGGGGGCCTCGCGGCCCCGCCGCGGACCTAAAAAAAGCCCTCCGATCCCGCTGGATCGGAGGGCTTTTGTTTCGCGACGACCGCCGCCTTACTCTTTCGGCGGCTTGGGTGGGGCAGGCGGCTTGGGCGGGCGGGGCGCGGCCCAGGCGGTGGCCCTCTGGGCCTCGGCGGCGGCGGCGCGAGCGGCCTCGGCCCGGGCCCGGATCACATCGGCCTTGGCGCGGTTGAAATCGACCACCACCCGGATGTCGCGGCCGCGGCACGGCCGGACCACCAGCCCGCGGGGCAGGCGGGTGCCGGCGTCGCCGCAGGCCTCGTCGAGTTGATCCTGGTCCAGACCCAAGGCGCCCGACAGGTCGGCGCCGCCAAGCATGGCGCCGGGCAGCTCGACGCCGCGCAGATTGGCGCCGGTGAACACCGCGCCGCGCAGGGTGGCGCCGTTGAACTCGGCGCCGCGCATGTCGGCTCCGTCGAAGCGGCCGCCGCTCAGATTGGCGTTGTTGAACTCGGTGTTGCGGAAATTGCCGCCCCGGCCATTGACCGAGGCCAGATTGGCGCCGTTCAGCTCGCTGGAGGACAGGTTGGCCTTGCTCAGATTGGCGCCCAGCAGATTGGCGCCATGCAGCTCGGCCGACGACAGGTCCACCCGGGTCAGGTTGGCGCCCTGGAAGTTGGCGCCGCTGCTTTCAACGCCTGACAGATGGGCGTCGGTGAAATTGGCGTTGGTGAAATTGGCGCCGCGCATCTCGGCCCCCCGCAGGTCGGCGCGGGTCAGGTCGGCATTGGCGAAGTTGGAGCCGTAGAAGGCCGCGCCGCGCAGGTCCGAACCGATCAGGATGGCGTTGGCGAAATTAGCGCCGGTGAACTGGGCGCCGGTCAGCTTGCGGCCGGCCAGTTCGCACCGCACGCACATGCCGCCGAACGAGGTCAGCTTGGCCACGTCGCGCTCGTCATTGGGCGCGGCGTAGGCTTGGCTGAACAGACCGCTCAGGGCCAGGCTCAGAACAGCAATGGAAATGCCCAATCGGGACATTGGCGCCTCCTTCGGACCGAACACTACGCGGCCCTATGGACAAGGATTTGGGGTGCGAACGCCGCGGGCGCCACTTAAATCGCGGTAATGACGGTAGTTTAACGACAGGCCGGCACGCTCAAGCCGCGCGGCAAACGCGTGGAGTCGTCACCGCAAGCACGGTTGAGTTGAGCCTGGGTGAGACCGGCGGCGCGATCCAGCTCGGCCCCCGAAAGGTTGAGGCCCATCAGGTTCGCGCCCCGAAACCGGGCGCCTTGCAGATAGGCCCCGACAAAGCTGGCGTTGGTCAGGTTGGCGCCGCTGAAGTCGCCGCCGCCGAAGACGCCGCCATAGGCGTTGACGTCCCGAAGGTCGGCGCCGGTGAAGCGCACCCGGTTCATCACCGAGAGGCTGAGGTCGGCCTGGCGCAGACGGGCCCCGGCCAGGTTTCGGCCGCGCAAGGTCAGGCCGGAAAGGTCGGCCTGGAACAGGTTGCAGCGGGGACAGTGGGCGCCGGCCCGAACCTGGGCGATCTGACCGGCGTTCTGGGCCAGGGCCGGCGACGAAAGGGCCAACAGGGCGAGGGCGAGGAGGGCGATCGGTTTCATTCTGGCACGCGTCTTTCGAGAAGGGCGAGATTCACCCTTACCGCCGCAATCTTAAGGCCATGCGAACGATCAGCCGGTCGTCTCGCTGCCGGAACGGTCGGCCTGGGCCCCGCAGCTGTCACAGACCGTCAGGCCGCCGCGCTGGCTCAGAGCCATGTCTCCGCAGGCCGGACAGATATCGGCGTCGCCGGCCCGAACGCGGGCCTCCTCGCTCTTGCGCCCGCCGAACGGCAGGAAGACCAGGTTGTCGGGGGCCGCGCCGCGCGAGAAGCCCTTGGAAATGAACTTGCTGGCCGGCAGCGGCGCGGCCTCGACGACGACCTCGGGGGCGTTGTCGCCGCGTCCCAGGCCGTCGGCGTGGAACTCGGCCGGATCGGCATTGGCCAAGTCGTCGCGGCCGAGATAGGACACGCCCAGTTCGCGGAAGACGTAGTCGAGGATCGAGGTGGCCGAGCGGATCGAGTCATTGCCGGTGACTGGCCCGGCCGGTTCGAACTTGGTGAACACGAAGGCGTCGACAAAGTCGTCCAGCGGCACGCCGTGCTGCAGGCCCAGAGACACGGCGATGGCGAAATTGTTCATCAGGCTGCGGAAAGCGGCGCCCTCCTTGTGCATGTCGATGAAGATCTCGCCGACTTCGCCGTCCTCGTACTCGCCGGTATGCAGATAGACCTTGTGACCGCCGACCGAAGCCTTCTGAATATAGCCTTTGCGGCGATCCGGCAGCTTGCGGCGGGCCCGGTCGCGCTCGACGATCTTCTCGACGACCCGCTCGGTGACGATCGCTTCACGGGGCGCCTCGACGGGCTCCTCCGGGAGCTCAAGGCGGAAATCGGCGGGCGGGGCGGCGCGATGCAACCGCAGGGCGCGTATCCCGGTCCGCGCGGCGGCGGCCTGAAGCCGAACAGCGTCCACCGGCCGGGCGTCGAACGCCACGGGCAGGACCACGGGAACGGGAAGGCAGGCGAAGGTCTCGACGGCCGCGATCATGGCCATCTGGTCCGCCAGCATGGGGGCCTCGACCGACTGGAACACCGCACGGATTTCCGCCGTCAGATCCTGGCAATCAGCCAGCCCGCCCGCGCCCAGGGCGTGCTGCTCTGCGGCGCGGATTTCCTCGGGCGAGAAGCCCGCGAAGGCCAGGGTGTCGAAATCCGGCTGCAGCAGGGCCTGGGCCGGCGCGCCCAGCACGTCGCGAAGGAAGCCCGCGCCGATCACGGCGGGCGCGAAGGCCTTGCGAAGATCCGAGGTCGAGCGCAGCTCATCCTCAACGCGTTCGATCTCATGCGCTGTGAACCCGCGGGCCTGCAGCATGACGTGATCGATCGCCGGCGCATCGGCCAGGGAACCGTGGCCGAGCGCGTGGCGGCGGGCCGCGTCGATGTCGGAATCGCTTGCCGAAAGACAGAGGAAGGTCGCGGCGCTGAAGGTCGGCGTCAGCAGGCCGTCGGCCGTCTGGGTGCTCTCGACCGGCGCGGCGGCGCCGACCCAGCCCATGGCCCGGCCGCCGAGGCGCAGGGCGGCCTCGCGATCCTCGAAGGCGGCCACGAGACCGCAGGACCGCAGGCCCTGCCGCTTGGCCAGGTCGTGGGCCGTGGCCAGGGCCGCGGCGGCTTCCGCGGCCAGGGGCGAGCCCAGGGCGGCGGCGCGCCCACGGCGGTCGGCCAGGCCGCGCAGCACCATTTGACGGTCCTGGGCGAAGGCCGGGTCAACGCCGAGGGACGCGGCCGTCTCGGCGCTGGCGGCGAGGGCCGCGCCGACGGCCAGGGCCCAGAGGGCGGCGGCGGCGTCACGCCCTTCGGCGCTCGCCAGGCAAAGCCCCTGGGCCAGCAGCCAGTCGCCGACGCCCGCGAGCCCGATCATGGCCCGCGCGTCCTGTCGCTCGATGTCCAGCGCCGTGGTCCAGATGTGGATGGCGTCGGTGAAGCCCCGAACGTCAAAGGCGTCGCCGGACTGAAACGCCGAGGCGTCGATGGCGGCGCCGAACGCCGCGCCCAGCGACAGGGCCTCGGCGTCCTGCGGGCTCAGGGCCAGGCTCAGGGCGCCGGTTTCCCAACCGACCTGAGCGGCGAAGCTGGCATGATCATCGCCCGCGCTGACCGATTGCCGCGCGGCCGAGGCGACGAGCGCCTCCTGCAGCCCGGGGGCGTTGTCGCACCCCGGCGATCGCGGCGCGCCAGCCAAGGCGATGGCGTCCGAAATCATCCGGTCATTCGCCCCCAGGTCCCGGGCGCGACGAGCCGCGCGGGCCAGGGCGCTGTTCTTGCGGGGGTCGGCGCAGGCCTTGGCGTCGCCGTGGCAGCGCAGCACCGCGTCGGCGACCTGGGTCAGGGCGGCGTCCAGCCGAGCGACAGCCTGGGCGGCGAGCTTCTGGCCGCGGTCACGAGACCGAAGCCCCTCGGCGGCCTGGCGAAATTCGATCTCGCCGATATCCGCCAGAGCCTGCAGCCCCGAGGGCGGGCGGGCAGGGGTGGCGACACCGGCCAGCATGCTGTTCAGCAGGGCGTCGCGGAAAGCGCAGGCCTCCGCCGCGTCGGTGAAGACGCCCTTGGCCAGTCCGCTCTGGGCGAGCTGTTCGGCATATCGAGCGGGTCCGCCGCCCAGGGGCGCCTGCGGATCAAGGGGCGCTCCCGCCCAGTCCAGCCAGGCCTCCAGGCGCGCGTCGGTCCAGCCGGACGGGGCCAGGACATCGATGACGGCGTTGCTGCGCTCGAGAGTCCTCCGGCTCATTCCCGCGGGCAGATCGGCATTTCCGGGAAGGGTGCGCATGAGCGATTCCAGGGCAAGACGCCACGAGGCCTTCAATCTAGAGCGACGTCCATCGCCCTTCAATAGATGTTGGGGTGCGAAGCGACGACATCCACAAGATGTTGAAATCTGACCTTCGGGCTCGTGCTGGACGCTGCCGAGCGCGGGCCCTATAGTCCGGCGGCTTGGCCGTGCGTCGCATGGCTCTGGACGTCCATGAATTTTCGGGTGCGAACGTAGTGCTGAAAGCGATCTTTACCTGGTGGAACGGCGCGACCCTCGGGCAGCGTTTCCACATCAATCGTCGTGGCGTGTTTGTCGGCCAGGACGACTACGGCAATCGCTATTTCGAGGCCCGCGACGCCAGCGACAGCTACGATGCGCACAAGCGCCGTTGGGTCATCTATGACGGCTATGCCGAGGCGTCCAAGGTGCCGCCCGAATGGAGCGGCTGGCTGCACTATACCTTCGAAGAGCCGCCGACGATCGCGCCGTTGCCACGTCAGGCCTGGGAGAAGGATCACCATCCGAACCTGACCGGCACGGTCCATGCCTGGCGTCCCAAGGGCTCGATTTCGCGCGGCGGCCAGCGGGCCATCGCTTCCAGTGACTACAAGCCCTGGTCCCCCGAATAGTATGACCGCGCGGCGCGAGACCTGGGCTAAGGCCGGACTGATCCTGGCGATCAGCGCGGCGGGCGCCGTCGGGGGTACAGCCCTCGCGCGCCAGACCGCGCCCCAGGCGCCGTCCAGCGCGACCCCGGCCCCGGCCCAGACCGCGCCCTTGGCCCCTATCCCCCGACCGGTCCAGCCTCAGCCGGGGCCGATCGCGGCCACGCCCCGGCCCGCCACGCCGGGCGTCACGGACGCCGTCGCGACGCCCGCCGAGGTCAAGCCCGAGCCGGTCAAGCCCGTCAAGGCGACGACGGCCAAGCCTGGCGCGCCAACCGCCGCCACGACAAGCCGGTCGAGGCCGTCAAGCGGGGCCGATCCGCCGTAGCCATCATGCAGGCTCTGGACAAGGTGACGACTGAGACGATGCGCTTCGAGGCGCCCGTCGGCCAGCCGATCCGCTACAAGACCCTGATCTTCACCGTTCGCGCCTGCGAAACCACGGCCGCTGACGAAGTGGCGCCGGATTCGGCGGCCTATATGACGGTGGACACCCAGCCCAAGGCGCTCCCGGGGCGGGTCGCACCTCCGGGACGCCAGGTCTATAAGGGCTGGATGTACGCCAATTCGCCGGGTCTCAATCCTCTGCAGCACCCGGTCTATGACGCCTGGCTGATCGCCTGCAAGACCTCGTCGCCGGTCGCTCCGGCCGCCAAGCGATAGAAGTCCGCCGGCGCGGCCCAGGCCCGCGCCAATCGTCGGCGATAGTCGGCGCGGGTGATTTCCGTCGTGCCGAACTGTTCGAGATGCTCGGTGATGAACTGGGTGTCGAGCAGGCGATAGTCCCCCGTCACAGCCGCGCCACCAGATGGATCAGCGCCACCTTGCTGGCGTCCCGCCGTCTCGAGAACATGCTCTCGCCAAAGAAGGCCGCGCCATGGGCGACGCCATACAGGCCGCCCACCAGCTCATCGCCCTGCCAGCACTCAACGCTGTGCGCCTGGCCCCGGGCGAACAGCTGTCCGTACAGCCGCTGGATGGGATTGTTTGATCCAGGTCTCCAGCCGCCCGGGCCGCGACTCGGCGCAGGCCTCGACCACGGCGTCGAAGGCGGTGTCGATCCGGACCTCGTAGGGATTGGCGCGGATCGTCCGCGCAAGCCGACGCGGGATGTGGACGCCGTCAAGCGGCAGCACGCCGCGACGTTCGGGATCGATCAGAAAGATGCTGTCGTCGGCGCGAGCGTCGGCCATCGGAAAGACGCCGCGCGCATAGCAGGCGATGAGATCATCGACCGTGAAGGCGTCATCCATGGATGTCGATCAGTCCTCGCCTGTGGCGGGGCCCGCCATTCGCCGTCCCCCGGATACGGTCCGGGGACGGCGTAGGAGCCTCTAGCCCTGCGCCTTGATCCAGCGCTCGAGCCAGTGGATGTCATAGTCGCCGGCCAAGATGTCGGGCTGGACCAGAAGGTCCTGGAACAGCGGGATCGTGGTCTCGATACCGCCCACGACCATCTCGCCCAGGCACCGCTTGAGGCGCGCGATACATTCCTGGCGATCACGGCCATGAACGATCAGCTTGCCGATCAGGCTGTCGTAATAGGGCGGGATCGCGTAGCCGGTATAGATCGCCGAATCGAGACGAACGCCCAGGCCGCCGGGGGCATGGAAGTCGGTGATCGTGCCGGGCGACGGGGTGAAGGTGCGGGCGTTCTCGGCATTGATCCGGCACTCGATCGCGTGGCCTTCGAACACGACGTCCGCCTGGGTGAACGACAGGGGCAGGCCGGCGGCGATGCGGATCTGTTCGCGCACTAGGTCGATGCCGGTGATGGCTTCGGTGACCGGGTGTTCGACCTGCAGGCGGGTGTTCATCTCGATGAAGAAGAACTCGCCGTTTTCCCACAGGAACTCGATGGTGCCGACGCCGAGATAGCCAATGGCCGCGACGGCGTCGACGACGATCTTTCCGATCTTGGCCCGGTCGGCGGCGCCGAGGGCGGGCGAGGGGGCCTCTTCCAGCACCTTCTGGTGACGACGCTGCAGCGAGCAGTCGCGCTCGCCCAGATGCACCACATTGCCGTGGCTGTCGGCGATCACCTGAATCTCGATGTGACGCGGCTTCTGGAGGTAGCGCTCCATATAGACCGTGTCATCGCCAAAACGCGGCGCGGGCCTCGGCGCGAGCCGTGGAGACGGCCTCGGCCAGATCCTCGCGGGTCTGGGCCACCTTCATGCCGCGCCCGCCGCCACCCGAGGCGGCCTTGATCAGCACGGGGAAGCCGATCTTGTCGGCGGCCTCAAAGGCCTCTTCCTCGTGGCGACGCCGCCCGTCGGAGCCCGGGCACGACGGGGATGCCGGCGTCCTTCACGGCCTGTTTGGCGGTGATCTTGTCGCCATCAGCCGAATGTGCTCCGGCTTGGGTCCAATGAAGGTGAAGCCGTGGGCGTTGACGATCTCGGCGAAACGGGCGTTTTCCGAGAGGAAGCCATAGCCCGGGTGGCACGGCTGGGCGCCGGTGATCTCGCAGGCGGCGATGATCGACGGATGTTCAGGTAGCTCTTGGCGGCGGGGGCGGGGCCGATGCAGACGCTTTCGTCCGCCAGGCGCACCCACATGGAATCGGCGTCGGCTTCGGAGTGAACCGCCACGGTGGCGATGCCCATTTCCTTGCAGGCGCGGTGAACCCGAAGGGCGATTTCGCCTCGGTTCGCGATGAGGATCTTGTCGAACATCACGCCTACTCGATGATCACGAGTGGTTCGCCGAACTCGACGGGCTGGCCATCGCCGATCAGGATCTCGACGACCTTACCGGCCTTGGTCGAGGCGATCGGGTTCATGGTCTTCATCGCTTCGACAATCAGCAGGGTCTGGCCCGCGCTGACCGTGTCACCGACCTTGATGAAGGCGTCGGCGCCCGGCTGGGGCGACAGATAGGCGGTGCCGACCATCGGCGACTTGACGGTGTCGCCGGCCGGGCGGGCGGCGGGCGCGGCCGGGCGGCGACCGCTTCGACCACTGGCGCGGCGACCGGCGCCGCCATCGGGGCGGCCATGGCGGCAGGAGCCTGAACATAGGTGTGGGCGGCGGTCACGGTCAGCTCACGCGCCACCCGGATCTTCAGACCCGCATGTTCGACTTCAATTTCGCTCAGGCCCGTGTCCTTGAGGATGTCGGCCAGCTTGCGGACCAGGCGGGCGTCGATCGACGGAGTCTCGACCGGATCGGCGGGGGCCTTGGAATTAGACATTGAAGCTTACCTTATGGTTCGAAGCCGGGCGGGCCCGGGGCTCAGTTGGCGCCGATCAGGCCGGCAGCGGCCTCGATCGCCAGTTCATAGCTCGCCGCGCCGAACCCGGACACGATGCCGGTCGCCGCGAGCGAAACGAAGGTGTGACGGCGGAAATCTTCTCGTGCCGCAGGGTTGGACAGGTGACACTCGATGATCGGGATGTTCAAGGCCTTGAGGGCGTCGAGCAGGGCGATCGAGGTGTGGCCGTAGCCGGCGGGATTGATCACCAGGGCGCAGGCGTCCAGCCGGGCTTCATGAACCCAGTCGATCAGGACACCCTCGTGATTGCTTTGCCGAAAGACCACGGAGAGGCCTCGCGCCGCCGCCCGCGCCTCACAGCGCGTACGGACATCGTCGAGCGTGTCCTTACCGTAGATCTCGGGCTCACGCGTTCCCAACAGGTTGAGATTGGGGCCGCTCAGCACATGGATCGGTTTTACCATTCGGCTCCGCCGTCGATTCCGCAGGTCTTGTATAGCCGGTTCAGCCGGGTCACAAGCGGGGCGCGGTTCCGGAGGGAAGATGAAGCTGCTGCTGAACGGTGAAGAGCGGGTTTTCGAGGCGGTCAGCACCCTGGCCGACCTGGTGGAAAACCTCGGCCTGGACCCGCGCAAGGTCGCCGTGGAGCGCAATCTGGAGATCGCGCCGCGCTCGACCTATGGGCAGACACAGCTGGCCGATGGCGACCGGATCGAGATCGTGACCTTCATCGGCGGCGGTTGATCGCCGTCGTCTTCGGGTTTGAAACCGCCGCTGCCCGGGCGTAAACCCGAGCCATGAACGCGCATGTCCCCCCCGAATCCGCCACGGCCGCTCCAGACGACACCTGGACCGTCGCCGGCCGCACCTTCACCTCGCGGCTGATCGTCGGCACTGGCAAGTACAAGGACTACGCCACCAACGCCGCGGCGGCGCGGGCGGCAGGGGCGCAGATCGTCACCGTGGCGGTGCGCCGCGTCAACCTGACCGACCCGACCCAGCCGCTGCTGATCGACTACGTCAAGCCGTCCGAATTCACCTATCTGCCCAATACCGCCGGCTGTTTTACCGGCGAGGACGCGGTGCGCACCCTGCGCCTGGCCCGTGAAGCCGGCGGCTGGGACCTCGTGAAGCTGGAAGTCCTGAGCGATCCCAAGACCCTCTACCCGGACATGGAAGAAACCCTGCGCTCTCTGAAGCTGCTGGTCGCCGAGGGTTTCCAGGTGATGGTCTATTGTTCGGACGACCCGGTCTATTGCCGCAAGCTTGAAGAGGCCGGGGCCGTGGCGATCATGCCGCTGGGCGCGCCGATCGGCTCGGGCCTGGGCATCCAGAACCGGGTCAACCTGCGGATCATCATCGAGAACGCCGGCGTGCCGGTGCTGGTCGACGCCGGCGTGGGCACCGCCTCGGATGCGGCCATCGGCATGGAGCTGGGCTGCGACGCCATCCTGATGAACACCGCCATCGCCGAGGCCAAGGATCCGATCCGCATGGCCCGCGCGATGAAGCACGCGGTCATAGCGGGCCGTGAAGCCTATCTGGCGGGCCGCATGCAGAAGCGGCTCTATGCCGATCCCAGCTCGCCTCTGGGCGGCCTGATCTAGGCCTTACGCGACCGCGCCAGCCGGGCCTCGTCGATCGCCCGTCGCAGCGCCTGCATGTCGGCGCCGGGGATGATCTTGTCGCCAATGATGAAGGCCGGGGTGCCTTCGATCGCCAGGGCCTGGGCCAGGCCATGCACATCGGCCAGATGCTGGCTGACCGCTTCGGCTTCGCCAGCCGTCTTGGCCTTGTCGACATCGACGCCAATCTCGCGGGCGATCCGCAGGGCGGCGGCCATGTCGAGGCTCTTCTCGGCCATCAGTCGCTGATGCAGCACCAGCGACTTGCCCTGGCTGCGGGCGCCGAGAAAGATCCGGGCGGCGGCTTCGGAGTCGCGACCGAAGATCACGAAGTCCTTGAACACGAACCGCACATCGGGATTGGCCTGGATCAGCTTGACCACCTCGGGCGCCGCCAGCTTGCAGTAGCTGCAGCGATAGTCGAAGAACTCGACGACGGTGATCGTCCCGGCCGGATTGGCGACGAAATCTCGCGGATCACGCTCGAGCGCCTGGCGGTACTGGCCTAGTGACGCCCGGGCCTTCACGGCCGCCTGAATCTTTTGCTTCTCCTCAAGCTTGGCCGAGACCTCGACCAGGACTTCAGGGTGTTCGAGCAGATAGGCCCGAACCTTCTGGCCGAAGGCTTCGTCGGTCCTGGGCTGGGCGCAGGCGTTAAGCGCCAGGGTCGAGGCGAGGGCGACAGCGACCGTGAGGGTGCGAGCAAGCATGGTTTTCAAATCTCTGAGGCGATCGTCGGCGACGGGCGCTAGCGCTGGAAAGTCGTGGAGCCTTCCTTGGCCAGGTCCTTGAGGTCCTGGTCGGAGGGCTTGGAGGTCAGGACAATATCGGTGGCGCGCCGCCAGTCCGGCGTGTCCTTCTTCAGCAGTTCGCGGGCCCGCATGGCGAAAACCCGCGCCTCCTGCGGCGCGCCCATCGCGAAATACTGCTCGGCGGTGGCCAGACGGGCCGGGCCGGGCTGGCCAAGCTTGTCATAGGCCTGGGCCAGCAGGCGCCAGGCGACCGCGTTGTCGCCTTCATTGATCAGGGAGCGCTTCAGCTCGCCGATGCCTTCCTCGACCTTTCTGGGATCATCCAGGCCGATCAGGGTCTGACCCAGATTGACCCGAAGCAGGGCGGCGTCGGGA
>NZ_PEGG01000121.1 GCF_002737765.1 Caulobacter sp. B11
GGGCCCAGGGCGTTGAAAAGACTGGGAACGCCGGGCGTCTATCCCCGTGGCGCGCACGGGATAAGCACCTAAGTGACCCTCTCTCTTTGAGAGAGGGAGGGGCCCGCCGCCGCAGGCGGTGGGAGGGTGAGAGGTTACACCGCCAACCGCCCTCGCACAGAAGGCCCTGCCCTGTCCGGAAGGGCTCCGCAAACCCCTTGTGTCTTGGATCTGAGGTTATTGTGGTGATGCGGGCGGCTGTTAGCAGCAGCCGCCCGCCGCGACCTTGAGCCCGTAAACCCCTTGGCCTTGGAGGCCGTGGGTGAGTTTGGGCCGGTCGTGATCTTCCAAACCCGAACAGTTGCATGAGGCCTTTGGGACCTCGCACTGGCAAGGAAGGGATAGAGGATGCCACAGGATCGAGTGTTTGTGGGCGTGGATGTCTCCAAGGATCGCCTGGACGTGGCGGTGCTGGAGGGCGAGAGCTTCGCGGTGTCCAATGACGCCGCTGGGCTGCGGGACCTCGTCAGACGGCTGCGGGCGGCCAAGGCCAGTCTGATCGGACTGGAGGCGACCGGCGGCTATGAGAAGGCTGCGGTGGAGGCGCTGCTCACGGCGGGGCTGGACGCACGGCTCCTGGACCCGCGCAAGGTTAGGCGCTTCGCCCAGGCCTGCGGGGTCCTGGCCAAGAACGATCGGATCGACGCCGAGCTGATCGCCCGCTTCGTGGCGCTGATGCCCAGCCGCTCGGCGCGGATTGATCCGGCCGCCGCCCGGTTGGCCGAGTTGGTCGACGCGCGCCGTCGCCTGGTCGAGGAGCAGGCGCGACTGGATAACGCCGCCCGGATGGTCCGCGACCCGGTGTTGATACGCCTGGCTCAGCGGCGACGCGGGCGAACCCGCCTGGATCTTGTTCTGATCGAGAAGCGGCTGGCTCAGCTGATCGCCGAGGATGACGATCTGGCGCGCAAGGACGCGCTGCTGCGCTCGGTGCCCGGCGTAGGCCCCGTCCTGGCCTGGACGCTGCTGGCTCGACTGCCGGAACTGGGCGATCTGGACGCCCGGCAAGTGGCCGCCCTGGTCGGCGTCGCGCCCTACGACCACGACAGCGGAGCCCGACGAGGACGACGCGCCATACGCGGCGGTCGCCCCATCGTGCGCAATGTTCTCTACATGGCCGCTCTGGTGGGCGCCCGCTTCAACCCGGCCCTCGCCGCGATGAAGGCGCGTCTGGCCCAGGCCGGAAAGCCGCCAAAGGTCGTCCTCGTGGCCTTGATGCGAAAGCTCATCACCATCCTCAACGCCATGCTCCGCGACAACGCCTCCTGGCGCGCCGCCACCGCATAACTTCAAGACAGTTGCTCACCCTCCCACCGCTACGCGGCGGGCCCCTCCCTCTCCCTATGGAAGAGGGAAAGGAAGGCCGCCCCCGCCGGGCAGGCCGCCCCCTGAAACCTTGGAGGCGATCCAGTCTGACCTGCAACCTCCACAATGTTTTCGAGATCACCGAGCCGATGTGGCGCCTCATTTGACATATTCCAGCTCATTATAAGGCGGTGAATATCGAAATGCTTAAGCTTCCGGGCGAGCGCAACAAAATATCCATGAACTAAACCTCGCCTCGAACGCTCATTTATAAGAAAATTGGCCAGGTCACCACTTGTGGCGGTTCCTTCGCTACCTTGGCCATGGTGAGCAACTCTGATGACCTACAAGCACATCCTGCTGGTCGCGGCCCTGAGCGGCCTGGCCACCTCCGCCAGCCTGGCCCAAGAGCCCGCGCCCGCGCCGGAAGCTGGCCAAGCCCGGGCCCTGATGGCGCAGGGCGACAACTGGCTCGGCGCCAACCTGCTGCGCCGCGCCGTCGCCAAGGACGATTCGCCCGAGAACCGCTTCAACCTGGCCACCGGCTATCTGCGCACCAATCGCCTGACCGAAGCGCGGCGGATCTATCAGGATCTGGCGATCGAGGGTCAGACCGTCGTGATGGCCGCCGATCCCGCGCCCCGCACCGGCCTCGGCGCCGGGCGCACCTTCGACATCGCCGAGGAATCAGCGTCTCGCCTGCTCTATATTGGCTGGCGCGAAGGTCAGACCCGAGCCCCGGCGACCATCGCGGCGGGCGGGGCCCGCTCGGCTGACCTGGCCGGGGTCGCGGTCTCGGCCAATGTCGCCGGCGAAGTCACCGACGACCGCGCCCGTCAACTGGATGCAATGGTCCGCCAGGGCCAAGACTAGGTCGCTTGGACACGCGTTCACGCGCCCGTCCCTCCTGACGAAAATCCGCCCACCCCAACCCTTCTCCCCTTGCGGGAGAAGGTGGCCCCGGCGAAGGCCGGGGTCGGATGAGGGTCGATCGCCCTGTAAGCTTGGCGCCCGGGCCATCCGCCGACGCGGCGTGGCTCGCCTTCGGCCCCTCACCCGACCCGCTGCGCGGGCCACCCTCTCCCGCAAGGGAGAGGGGAAGGAAGGCCGCCCCGACCGCCCCCGGTCGGAGCCATCCTTACATCTCTTGGAGGCTGCAGCGTGCTGGTCTGGGCAGGTCAGTCAAGGACGGCCCTCCGGGCCGCCGCGGCGCGGCGACGCGTACGCGTCGTCCTTGAGTGACCTGCCCAGACCAGCGATCGTCTCGCCGTGAGATGTGCGGAGGGGTTTCCTCTCGGGAGAATATTTCACGCCGTCTCCGCCCGTCTCCCGAAGATGGAGGAGAGCTAGATCGGACTCTAACTGGGTAAATCGACGAATCGTAATAGTTGTTATTTGCCGACGACTCGCCTCAGAATGCCGACCTCCGAGTAGGTGTGGACCTTAGATTGAGGTGGTGCGATGTCACTCGAGCTCATTGGTCTCGGCAAGTTGCTAAGGGTGATGTACGCCGACCGCGCGGATCAAGTCCGCCTGCTACGAGAGGACATTCGGAACACCATCAGAAGGGAGAGCGGTCTGCGCCGCAACCAGAAAGGTGGTGACTTCTACGTTCCGCTTTGGGCTGATGTAAAAGGGCATGTGCGAGGCGAGCTCGAACTCCGAGAGAGAGCAGGTGAGCGCATCGACGCACATGGGGGGCGCAGGCGACTCTACCCGCTTCTGGTCGAAGGGTTTCTGTCTTGGTGGGAGGAGAGGCGGCGGCTGCGCAATGAGCCGTTCCTTGTCATCGAAGAGAGCATTCGTGCACGTTTCGAATCTACGGGACTTGGCGTCGTAAAAGTCGAAAACACGCTCTCCATTAGCGTTGGAGACGATGGCCGCCGCATCATATATCCGTATTTTCCTGAGCGGCCTCCGCTGTCTGAGGAGGCGGCGCGGCTGGGCTGTGGATCATGTCCCGGTCGATCGTGACACAAGAACCTGAGCAGAGCGCATTCTCGATGTGATCCGAGGGCGCACTTTTTCAGTTCGGGACACACCACTTACGGGCACTGAAGAAGGCATCTTCCGAGAGCGTTACGAGGCATTGCTGCGGGAATGGCAACGCCTCCGAGCGGAGTACTAGTCGCGATTCCTCTCCTCCTGCGGGAGAAGCTGCCCGCGAAGCGGACGGATGAGGGGGAGGCCCATTGGGAAAGGCCCCGCGCGACACTCAACCGACCCCGGATTTCGCCGGGGCCACACTCTTCCACCAGTGGGCCGATGAGAAGGCTAACGACCTTCACTCAGCCTAAACCAGTGGGCTAAAGGCCGCTTAGCATTCGCCGTGCTAGAGTTTTGCGCCTAGAGCGCCAGGAGGTTATTTCTTCCCCGAAGGCTTTGTCGGGTTGGGCGGACCGGGCCTTTGTGCCGGGGTTGGACCGGTTTTCGGCGGCGTTTGGTTAAACGCGCCGCGTTCGTCGCCCTTCGAAGTTGTTCCTGGGTCTTTCGGCGGAGCCATAGATGTCTCATCCTAAAATTGACTACCGCGATTTGATACCGAATGACCCCGCGATGATCGTGGAGATTGTGAGGCAAGCCGAGGAGCGCTTCAAGATGCAAGTTCAATTCGCCTTGGCAAGCGATGCGAGGGCTGGAGCGATGGCTACATGGACCAGTGCTATGGCTGGTGGTTTTGTGATTGCTGCGATGGGTACCCTTAGTGGCGGAGCGAAGGTGGGAGCCTTGGCTGCAGGACTCACCTTTGGTTTGGCTGCATTCTGTTCTATCTGGGCAGCAAGGCCAATTTCTTTTGGCTGTATTGGAACGTTGCCAAATGGATGGGTTGACGTTGTAAGAGACAATGAAAAGCTCAATGAAAGTCTTGCTGGATACGCTGCCCATCTTGATGGGCATCTGTTGGCCAATGAAGATCGCATGAAACTGAACGGATCTTGGACTAGAGGCGCTATGTGGTGCATGTTCATGTCGCCATTTGTTTCTCTAGCTGCTGCCCTGCTTTTCGCTTAGGGCAGCATTGCGATGGGCAAAGGGTGATTGCCCTAGATGCGCGTGCGCCATGCACCCCTTCCCCCCGCCGCCCTATCCGCTAGAACCCCGCGCAATGACCCGCACGCCGCACCATCACGGCCGCCACCACCATCCGACCTCGCCTCGCGGGATCGGCCGGGTCCGCTCGCTCTAGAAGCAAGCCCCCTGCCTGAGCCCCGCCTAGCGGATGGGGCTTGAGCCAAGCGCCATCCGTCGAAGCCTTGAAGTTCTAAGGACGACGATGACCGACTCCCCTGAAAAGACCGAAGACGCCTTCCGCCCCGAGGCCCGCGCCCCGCGCGGCTTCGCCGACAAGCGGGCCCGCGACCTGCGGGCCGAGCGGGCCATCCTGGAGGCGGTGTCGACGGTCTATGAGCGCCATGGCTTCGAGGCGCTGGACACCGGGGCCTTCGAATATGCCGACGCGCTTGGCAAGTTCCTGCCCGACGCCGACCGTCCCAATGAGGGCGTCTTCGCCCTGCAGGATGATGACGAGCAGTGGATGGCGCTGCGTTATGACCTGACCGCGCCCCTGGCCCGCTTCGCCGCCCAGAACTGGGAGACCCTGGCCAAGCCGTTCCGCCGCTATGCCTATGGCCCGGTGTGGCGCAACGAGAAGCCCGGCCCCGGCCGGTTCCGCGAATTCATCCAGTGCGACGCCGACACCGTCGGCTCGGCCCGGCCCGAGGCAGACGCCGAGATCATCGCCATGGCCGTGGCGGGGCTGGAGGCGGCGGGCCTGCCGCGCGGCTCGGCGGTGCTGAAGATCAATAACCGCAAGCTGCTCAACGGCCTGCTGACCGCCGCCGGGGTCGAGACCAACGGCCAGAAGCTGGCGGTGCTGCGCGCCGTCGACAAGTTGGACCGGCTGGGCGTCGAGGGCGTGCGGCTGCTGCTGGGCGAGGGCCGGCTGGACGAGAGCGGCGCCTTCACCAAGGGCGCGGGCCTGGTGGGCCGGGCGACCGACGCGGTGCTCGACTTCGTCCAGGCCGGTTCCGGCGGGCGGAGCGACACCCTGAGCAAGATCGCCAATGTCATCGGCGGCTCGGCCGAGGGCGACGAGGGCCTCAACGAACTGGCCCTGATCGATGCGGCCTTGAAGAGCCTGGGCGTGGCCGATGACCAGGCGATGTTCGAGCCGTCGATCGTGCGCGGGCTGGAATACTACACCGGCGCGGTGTTCGAGGCCGAGCTGCTGCTGTCGACACTCGACGACAAGGGGGCCAAGGTCTCGTTCGGCTCGATCGGCGGCGGCGGGCGCTATGACGACCTGGTGGCGCGGTTCACCGGCCAGCAGACCCCGGCCACGGGCTTTTCGTTCGGCGTCACCCGCCTGGCCTCGGCCCTGCGGGCGGCCGGGCGCGAGCCGGGCGGCGCGGCGCGGGGGCCGGTGGTGGTCATCGTCTTCGACCAGGCCCACATGGGCGAGTATTTTTCCGTGGCCTCGGAGCTGCGCAACGCCGGCATCGCCGCCGAGGTCTATCTGGGAACCTCGGGCATGCGGCCGCAGATGAAATATGCCGACCGGCGCATGGCCCCGGCGGCGATCATGCTGGGCGGCGACGAGATCGCGGCCGGCACCGTCACCATCAAGGACCTCGACCTGGGCCGGCAACTGGCCTCCGGCGTGGCCGACAACGCCGCCTGGAAGGCGCAGCGTC
>NZ_PEGG01000122.1 GCF_002737765.1 Caulobacter sp. B11
GAAATTGGCGGCGGCGCGCTCGAGCCGGGCGGCCATGCCGGTCAGCACCACCGGCGTGTCGCGCGGTCCGACATTCCACTTCAGGCCCCGCTGCGGCTGGGCGGCCGCGGCCGCCCAGAGCAGTTGGATCAGGCCCAGGACCGTCGCCGCCGCCAGCATCTTCAGCTCGAACGCCATCTGCATCAGACGGCGCTCGGATAGTTGGGCGCTTCGCGGGTGATCATGACGTCGTGGACGTGGCTTTCGCGCAGCCCGGCCCCGGTGATCCGCACAAAGCGCGCGCGCCTCTGCAGTTCCGGGATGGTCGGCGCGCCGACATAGCCCATGGCCGCCCGAAGGCCGCCGACCAACTGGTGCAGGACCGGGGCGATCGGCCCCTTGAACGGGGTCTGACCTTCGATGCCCTCCGGCACCAGCTTGAAGCTGTCGGTGATGTCCTTCTGGAAATAGCGGTCGGCCGAACCGCGCGCCATGGCCCCCACCGAGCCCATGCCGCGATAGCTCTTGTAAGAACGGCCCTGGTACAGGAACACCTCGCCGGGCGCCTCTTCGGTGCCGGCGAACATCGAGCCCATCATGGCCGTGCTGGCCCCGGCCGCGATGGCCTTGGCCAGGTCGCCGGAATATTTGATGCCACCGTCGGCGATGACCGGCGTGCCGCTCTCACGAGCGGCGCGGACGGCCTCCATGATCGCGGTCAGCTGTGGCACGCCCACGCCCGCGACGATGCGGGTGGTGCAGATCGAGCCGGGGCCGATACCGACCTTCACCGCGTCGGCGCCGGCGTCGATCAGGGCGCGGGCGGCGTCATAGGTGGCGATGTTACCGGCGACGATCTGGACGCGATTGGCCTCGCGCTTCAGGCGGCTGACGGCTTGGGCCACCTGGCTGGAGTGGCCATGGGCGGTGTCGATGACGACGACGTCGACACCGGCGTCCACCAGACCCATTGAGCGTTCGAAGCCGGCGTCGCCGACGGTCGAGGCCGCGCCGACCAGCAGTCGGCCCTTGTCGTCCTTGGCGGCCAGGGGGTGAGCCTGGGCCTTCTCGATATCCTTGACGGTGATCAGGCCGACGGCGTGATAGCCGTCGTCGACGACGATCAGACGCTCGATCTTGTGCTTGCGCAGTAGCTCGCGGGCTTCGCGCGGATCGACGCCCTCGCGCACCGTGATCAGGTTTTCTCGCGTCATGATCGCCGAGGCCGGGACCTTGTCGTCGCCCTCGAAGCGCATGTCGCGATTGGTCAGGATGCCGACCAGCTTGCCGCTGCCGCGCTCGACCACCGGGAAACCCGAGATCTTGCGACGGGCCGTGATCTCGCGAACCTCGGCCAGGGTGGTGTCGGGGTGAATGGTCAAAGGATTGATGACCATGCCGCTTTCGTAGCGCTTCACTTCGCGCACATGGTCGGCCTGCTCGTCGACCGTCATATTGCGGTGCAAAATGCCCATGCCGCCGGCCTGGGCCATGGCGATGGCTAGCCGGCTTTCGGTCACCGTGTCCATCGCGGCGGACACGAGCGGGATGTTCAGACTGATTTCACGCGTAAACTTGGTCTCGGTCGTCACCTGGGTCGGCATGACGTCTGACGGACCGGGTTCGAGCAAAACGTCGTCGAAGGTGAGCCCTTCGCGAATCTCCATTGGAGTCTCCATTTTGCGAGCCGCGTATAGCGGCGCCCCCCGGGTTTGTCGAGCCGCTCAAGGCGCTTCGCGATAGGGGAACTAGGCCGGGCCCGACATCGCGTCGCCAAAAAGGCCGTCGAGCGCGCCGCGGCCCAGCTTGGACAGCAGCACCAGACCGTCTCCGGCCTCGATGGGATGGTCAGCGGCGGGCTTGGCGATCACGGTGCCGTCCGGCCGGTTGATCTGGAGCAGGAAGGCGGCCCCGGCGCGACGCTCGATCTCGCCGGCGGTCAGGACGCCGCGCTCCAGATCACGCGGCACCACCAGGATCTCGAGATCGAGGCCGAGACGGTCGAGAGCCTTGTCCAGGGTCGCGCCCGCCTGCTCGCCGCGGAAGATCTGAGCCATCTCGGGAAACAGGATCAGCTCGGCGATCCGCTCCGCCCCGATATGGGTGGGCAAGACCACACGGTTGGCGCCGGCCTGCAGCAGCTTGCCCTCGGTGGAGGGTCGCTCGCCGCGGGCGATGATATGGAGCTTTGGACTGAGGCTGCGCGCCGACAGCGTGATGAACACATTGGCCGCGTCATCCGCCAGCACCGTGGCCATGACCTTGGCGCGCTCGATATGCACCGCCTTCAGCATGCCTTCGTCGGTCGCGTCGCCCTGTCGGCAGAGATGCCCGAGCTCGAGGGCGTGCTGGGCGCGCGCTTCGTCGCGCTCGATGATCACGAGCTTTGAACCGGCCGCGGCCAGCTCGCTGGCCAGCATCATGCCGATCCGACCGAAGCCACAGATGATGACGTGGCCTTCCAGCCGTTCGATGGTCTTTTCCACGCGCTTACCGAAAAACTGCTCGAGTTGAGTCTGGGTCAGGGCCTGCACCAGCGAGCCGGTGACGATGATGACCCCGGTGCATCCGAACACCATCGTGGCCATGGTGACGAGGCGCAAGTAGTCGGTGTCAATCGCGCGAACCTCGCCATAACCGACCGTGAAGATGGTCAGGGTGACCATGTAGAGGGCGTCGCCGAACCGCCACCCCGCAGCGCCATAGGCAATGATTGCGCACGCGCCAACCAGCAGGACGAAGGCGATCGAGAGCGCGAGGTTGCGGAACGGCCTTGAGACCAGACCTTCAATGCCCCCCACAGGCCGGGTCACCGCCCCTTGAACCCCGTCGCCACCAGGAAGACCTCCGAACTATCGGCGCGGCTGGCCTTGGGCTTGAAATGGACGACCTTCTCGAAGTTCTTCTTCAGCCGGGCGATGACGTCAGCCGTCTCGCCGCCCTGGAAGGCCTTGGCCACGAAGGCGCCGCCGGGCTTGAGCACCTCGATGGCGAACTCGGCGCCGATCTCGATCAGGCCGACGATGCGAAGGTGGTCGGTCTCCCGGTGACCCACGGTGTTGGGGGCCATGTCGGACATCACAAGGTCAGGCGCGCCGCCCAGCAGGTCCAGCATCATTGGCGGACAGGCTGGGTCGGTGAAATCCATCTCGAGGATGTGGGCCGGGGCGACGGGGTCGACCGGCAGGAGATCGACGCCGACGATATCGGTGACGCCCCGCTCGGTGGCCATCTGCAGCCAGCCGCCGGGCGCGCAGCCCAGGTCGATGACTCGGGCGCCCTTCTTGAAGAAGTGGTGTTTGTCGTCGATCTCGCTGATCTTGAAGGCCGCGCGGCTGCGATAGCCCAAGGCCCGGGCCTTGGCCGAGAACGGATCATTGATCTGACGCTCCAGCCAGGCCTGCTGCGAGGGCGTACGGCCATAGGCGGTCTTCAGACGCGCGGGCTTGGCCCGCCCACCGGCGTCGCCGCCAATCGGCGGCTTGACCATGCGCTTACGCGGAGGTTCATCGTTCATAGGGTCACCGTCTCGGGGCGGGCCCGACCGGCGCCGCCGCGCCGCCGACGGCGCGGTTTCTTCTGCTGGTCGGACATCAAGGACATCAGAAGTCCCTCTCTAAGCCCCCTGTCGGCCACACGCACGCGAGAACAGGGCCAAAGCTCCTGAACCGCCTGCAAGATCGCCGCGCCGGCCAGGACCAGATCCGCGCGATCGGCGCCAATACAGGGCTCCAGGGCCCGCTCTCTGGCGGTCAGCTTCAGCAGACGGTCGGCCGCCGCCTCACAATCCACGCGCCGCATCCACAGGCCATCGACGACGTTGCGGTCATAGCGGGGCAAGCCCAGGTGCAGACCGGCCAGGCTGGTGATCGCGCCGGAGGTGCCGACCATATGGGCGCGATCGGCGGCGAAGGTCTCGCGGAGCGACTCGGCGTGCGGAAAGGCGGCGATCTGGGTCTTGACCGCCTCGACCATGGACCGAAACCAGGCTTGGTCAGCGCGCTCGCCCTCGGGGAACCGCTCGGCCAGGGTGACGACGCCGATCGGGATCGACAGCCAGGCCTTGATCGGAAGCCGCCAAGCGGCGAACTGCCGCGGCTTGGAGTCCAGCCCGCCGGCCTGCAGGTCCACCCACGACAACTCCGTCGAACCGCCGCCGACATCCACCACAAGGGCCGCCTCGGCCTCGCGGTCGAAAAGACTCATGCATCCGGCCACCGACAGTTGGGCTTCTTCCTTGGGGGTGATGATCTGCAGCCGCAGTCCGGTCTCGTCGGCCACCCGCTGCACGAATTCACCGCCGTTCTCGGCCCCCCGACAAGCCTGGGTGGCGACGGCCTTGACCCGCAGAACCTTGCGACGCCGCACCTTTTCCGCGCAGACCTTCAGCGCCGCCATGGAGCGGTCCATGGCCTCTTCGGACAGCCGGCCCGTCTGGGACAGGCCCTCGCCGAGCCGCACGATACGGGAATAGGCCTCGACCACGCGAAAGCCGCGCGGCGACGGCGTGGCCACCAGCAGCCGACAATTATTGGTCCCCAGGTCAAGCGCCGCATAACACGGCTGCTCGCCCGACGACCGACGCCGCCCGCTCCAGTCGCCTGGAGGGGCGCGCCGGGCGCGCTCGGCGCTTCCGACATGGTCTTTCCACCTTGTCTCGCGGGCGACTCGCAACGAACCGCCCCACTTCAACAACGACCATAGCAACGAGATTCGCGCGCCGAAAGGCATCCGCTCGCCATCCCCGCAACCCCGCCTAACTTGCGCGTGATCCGGACGGTTTCGTTCAGGATTCAGTCAGGAGACTCAGCCTATCGTCTCGATCATGAACTCGAGAAACGCCAAATTCGCGATCGGCCAAGTGGTCAAGCACCGGATCTTCCCGTTCCGCGGCGTGATCTTTGACGTCGATCCGGTGTTCGCCAACACCGACGAATGGTGGAACTCGATTCCGGAGGATATCCGCCCCACCAAGGAGCAGCCGTTCTACCATCTGCTGGCCGAGAACGACGAGAACACCTACGTGGCCTATGTCTCCGAGCAGAACCTGCTGGCCGATGAAACCGGCGAGCCCGTCGGCCATCCGCAAGCCGCGCTGATCTTTGAGAGTTTCGATCACGGGGCCTATCGACTGCGCCCGCGCATATCTCACTGAAGCAACCGGCTGAGTCCCGGGCAAGGAATGCGCCGCCTTGTCCGTTCCGAGCAAGCTCCGC
>NZ_PEGG01000123.1 GCF_002737765.1 Caulobacter sp. B11
CCGGTCCTGGGTGCGGCTGTCGCGGACGGCGTGACCGGGTCGGCCATGGGACTGGGTTACTTCACACCGGCGTCGGGAGCAACGCGCCCGCGTCGCACCCAGCGCCAAAGCGGCGGCAGAAGGGCCAGGACGCCCATCCCGGCGATCGGCAACAACACCCGGGGGGTGAGGATCGCGCCCAGGGTCAGGGCGCCGTTCTTGGCGAACACGTGGCCCAGGCCCGCGCCAATGCCGGCATAGACGAAGGAGCTGGGGGTCATGCCCAGGATCGAGGCTCCCAGGAAGGTGCGCAGCGGAAGGTTCATCAGGCCCGAGGCGACATTGACCAGCAGCAGTGGAAAGGCGGGGATCAGCCGCAGCGTCAGCAGATAGGAGAAGGCGTCGGCCTTGAACCCCTCCTCGATCCGGGCGAGCAGGGCTCCGGGCTTGCGGCGCAGGAAGTCGCCAAAGGCGGTGCGGCAGACGGCGTAGACGACGGTCGAGCCGCCCGTGGCGCCGGTCACCGCCAGGAAGCCGCCGGCGAATGGGCCGAACAGGAAACCACCGGTCAGGGACAGAATCAGGGCGCCGGGGATCGAGACCGAGACCGTGGCGACATAGAGGGCGACATAGATCAGGGCGCTGAGGGCCGGATGCGCATGGGCATAGGCCTGCAGCCCGGCGCTCTGGGCCTTGAGCGTCGCGAGCGAAAGGCTGTGGGCCGCGCCGCTGGAGACCGCCCAGCCCCCAGGGCCACCAGGACGACCAGCGGTCCGAACCGGCGAAGCCACGCCGTGGGGTTGGCGGGGGTCATGCGGTCCCCACTGCATCGACGACCGTGACGAACCCCTCGGCCCGCAAGCGGGCGGCCAGGTCGCGCTTGATCCGCACGACCAGGCCGGGTCCGCCATAGACCAGGGCCGAGTAGAGCTGCACCGCGCGGGCGCCGGCCCGGATCTTGGCCAGGGCGTCCGCGCCGGTCGCTATCCCTCCCGCCCCGATCAGCGCGACGCGACCGCGATTGGCGGCATGGAAACGGGCCAGGACGGCGGTGGAGGCGGCCAGCAGGGGCGCGCCCGACAGGCCGCCCGCCTCACCCTTGGCTGCGGACCGCAGACTGTCGGGACGGGCGATGGTGGTGTTGCTGACGATGATGCCGTTCAGGCGCGCGGCGATCACGGCCTCGACGATGGTCTCGACCTCGCCGTCCTCGAGGTCCGGCGCGACCTTGAGGAAGATAGGATAGTCCACGCCGTCGGCGCTGAGCCGGGTCCGGGCCTCGGCCAAACGCCCCAGCAGATCCTCGAGCGCGGCCTTGGTCTGCAGGGCGCGAAGGCCCGGGGTGTTGGGCGACGAGATATTGACCGTGAAATAGTCCGACAGGCCCCAGAGACGGGTCAGCCCCGTCACATAGTCAGCCGATCGGTCGGTCGCGTCCTTGTTGGCGCCGATATTGGCGCCGACCACGCCGCCGCGACCGCGCCTGCGGCGCAGCTGGGTCGCGAAGGCTTCGAGGCCGGCGTTGTTGAAGCCCATACGATTGATCACCGCCTGGTCCTCGGTCAGCCGAAACAGCCGCGGACGCGGGTTGCCGGCCTGGGCCAGGGGCGTGACGGTGCCGCATTCCACGAACCCGAAGCCGGCGGCCAGCATGGCGTCGGGGGCCTCGGCGTTCTTGTCGAACCCCGCGGCCAGACCGACGCAGGACGGCAGCGACAGGCCGGCCAGATCGATCGCCAGGATGGGATCATTGATATCGGGATCGCGCGGCCCCAGCCCGGCCCTCAGCCCGCGGATCGCCCAGCCGTGGGCATCCTCGGGATCCATGACGTGCAGGGCGCGGGCGGCCAGGTCGTGCAGACTCATGCCAGCACGCTCAGGTCCGGCACGCCATGCGCGTCGAGCTCCAGGTCGCGTTCGGCCAACACTTCCTGGACCAGCAACGGTCGATAGAGATGGGGAAACAGCGCCCCGCCGCGCGAGGCCTCCCATTTCAGCGCCTCGCCCAGGCCTTCGGTCTCGACCGACAACAGCATCAGGTCGCTCTGGCCGGCGAACCACTTGGCCGCCGTTTCCTGGGCCTGGTCGGCCGCGGAGAAGTGGATGAAGCCGTCGGCCAGATCCACGGCCGAACCGGTGAACGCGCCGCTGGCCTTGGCCTGCGCCCATTCCGCCCGGGACAGGATCTTGTAGATCAAGGTCATTCGCCGCCTTGCCCGCCGTGTTCCGAAACATAGAAGAGATGGGTCATGGTCGGTGCGCCGTCGGCGCTGATCGCGAAGACCGCCACCGTCGAGGTGGGGAACTTGCCGCGCAGGCGGGCCAGCAGGCCCGGGTCGGGGGCGCCGCCCTGGGCCAGGCGCAGGGCCAGTTCATGCAGACCCGGATTATGGCCCACGACCAGCAGGGTTCCACGCTCGGGACCCGCCTCGCGGATCGCCGCCAGAACCTCGGCGGCCTCGGCGTGGTAAAGGTCCTTGCGGAAGTCCACCGCCGTCGCCGGGAAGCCGGCCTCGAGGGCCTGCCAGGTTTCCCGCGTGCGACGGGCCGAGGACACCAGGGCGACATCGGGCGTCAGCCCCGCCTCCGCCAGTAACCTTGCCATCAGGGCGGCGTCGTCGCGGCCCCGTTCAGCCAGGGCGCGTTCGAAATCGCCGCCCGTCGCGGCGTGCCGTTCAGCCTTGCCGTGGCGCATGAGGATCAGTCGGTCCATGTCCCCTCCATAGCGGTCGCGAGCCCGCGCCGAAAGCGCGCGGTTGACACCATCTTCGTCAAGCGGTCCAAGGCGGCATGGCTCACCTCGATCTGGCTTCCACTGGACGTCTGGGCGGCGGAACCTGGCGGTTTCCCGCCGATCAGCCGCTGGTGCTCGATTCGGGCGCCCAGCTAACTGGGCTGGAGCTCGCCTATCAGACCTATGGCGCGCTGAACACCGACGGCTCGAACGCCGTCCTGATATGCCACGCCCTGACGCTGGACCAGCATCCTGCCGGCGTCCACCCCAACACCGGCAAGCCCGGCTGGTGGACGCGACTCATCGGTCCGGGCAAGCCGATCGATCCGGCCCGGCATTTCATCATCTGCAGCAATGTGATCGGCGGCTGCATGGGCTCGACGGGCCCCGCCTCGATCAACCCGGCGACGGGCCAGCCCTACGGCCTGGCCTTCCCTGTGATCACCATCGCCGACATGGTCCGCGCCCAGGCCATGCTGATCGACGCCCTGGGCATCGACACACTGCTGGCCGTGGTCGGCGGATCGATGGGCGGCATGCAGGTGCAGCAATGGGCGGCCGATTATCCGGAGCGACTGTTTTCGGCGGTGATCGTCGCCTCGGCCTCGCGCCATTCGGCCCAGAACATCGCCTTCCACGAGGTCGGTCGCCAGGCGATCATGGCCGATCCTGACTGGCGCGGCGGGGCCTACGCCCAGCACGGCGTGCGTCCGGAAAAGGGCCTGGCTGTCGCTCGGATGGCCGCTCACATCACCTATCTGTCCGAGCCGGCCCTGCAGCGGAAGTTCGGCCGCGAACTGCAACGCGACGGTCTGTCCTGGGGCTTTGACGCCGACTTTCAGGTGGAAAGCTACCTACGCCACCAGGGCGCCAGCTTCGTTGATCGCTTCGACGCCAATTCCTACCTCTACATCACCCGGGCCATGGACTATTTCGACCTCGCGGCCGGGGTCGGCGGGGTTCTGGCCCAGGCCTTCACCCGGGCCAGGAATGTCCGGAATGTCCGGTTCTGCGTCTTGTCCTTCACCAGCGACTGGCTCTACCCAACGGCGGAGAACCGTCACATCGTTCGCGCCCTGACGGCGGCGGGCTGCCGGGCCGCCTTTGTCGAGATCGAAAGCGACAAGGGTCACGACGCCTTCCTACTGGACGAACCGGTGATGGACGCGGCCCTGCACGGGTTCATGAGTTCGGTGGATCGCGAGCAAGGGCTGTGACGGTGATCCGCGAAGACTTCCGGGAAATCCTGCGCCTTGTTCGGCCCAGCTCGCGCGTTTTGGACGTCGGCTGCGGCGAGGGCGCCCTGCTCGACCTGCTGACCCGTGAAAAACAGGTCGACGGCCGGGGGCTGGAGATCAGCGCCGGCGGCGTGGCCGCCTGCATGGCGCGCGGCCTGTCGGTGGTCCAGGGCGACGCCGACCAGGACCTCGACCATTTTCCCGACCGCACCTTCGACTATGCGGGCTGTCCCAGACCCTGCAGGCGACCCGCAATCCGCGCCATGTGCTCAACGAACTGCTGCGCATCGCCGATCAGGCCATCGTCTCTTTCCCGAATTTCGGCCACTGGCGCGTCCGCTGGTCGTTGCTGAGTCGCGGACGCATGCCCGAGACCAAGGCCCTGCCCGACCCTTGGTGGGCGACCAGCAACATCCATCTGTGCACCCTGGCCGACTTCCTGGCCCTCACCGACGATCTGGACATCCGCATCGACGCCTGCGCCGCCTTCGCCGGCGGCGGGCCGGCGCGGGCCATCGATCCGTCGCGGGCGCTCGAGAACTGGCGCTCGGAGAGCTGCCTGTTCCTGCTCAGCCGCAATCCGCCGGCCACAGTCGTGGAACCTCCGGCGGTCTCAGGCGATCTCTTCGACGGATGACGCTTCGCCTGATGACCTACAATGTCCACCGCTGCGTGGGCGGGGACCGCAAGCTCGATGTCGAGCGGGTGGCGGAGGTCATTGCGGCTGAACGTCCGGACGTCGTGGCCTTGCAAGAGCTGGACGTCCGCCGAGCCCGCACCAACAGCGTCGATCAGGCCCACCGGCTGGCCGAGCTTCTGAAAATGACCTTCCACTTCCACCCGGCCATGGCCGTGGAAGAGGAGCTGTATGGCGACGCGATCCTGACCGCCCTGCCCGAGCGCATGGTCAAGACCGGCCCCCTGCCCTTCTATCGCGGCGTGCCCGGCCTGGAGCCGCGCGGGGCCCTGTGGATCACGGTCGACGTCGGCGGCGTGCCCGTGCAGATCATCAACACCCATCTGGGCCTGGTGCCCCAGGAGCAGAAGCGCCAGGCCGCCGCCCTGCTCGGCGAGGCCTGGATGGCGTCCGACGCCTGGCAGGCGCCCGGGATCCTGCTGGGCGACTTCAACGCCAGCCCCTATTCTGCGACCTATCGGATGCTGCGCGCGGCCCTGCGTGACGCCCAGAGCCCGCAGGCCGGTTGGAGCCGCCCGGCCACCGCGACCTTTCCCTCAAGCTTTCCGTTCATGCGCATCGACCACGTGTTCCTGACCAAGGGCCTGCAGACGCTGTCGGTCAGTTCGCCCTATGACGCCCGCGCCCGAGTGGCCTCCGACCACCTGCCGCTGGTGGTCGATCTGGCCATCACCGCCGCAGGTGCTCGGGCAGGTCCGGCGGCGGCAGCATCAGACGCTCCAGATCCTGCTTGAGACGCTGACGACGCCCCCAGGGCCGCCAGGCGTCGTCCGGGGCGATGGCGTCGCCCAAGCTCCAGTCCGCCACGAATTTCTGGAAGCCTGACAGGGGCCTGTCCGGCACCGGAGCCAGACGGCGCGGCGCCCCCCGGCGATAGTCCAGGGCGTTGATGGTGGCGGCCAGGCCGCCCTCGCGCTCATAGGCCTCAAGGAACTGATCGGTGGTCACGCCGACGAAGTGGCCGATCAGCCTTGCCATGAAGCCGCGAACCACGGCCCGATCCTGGTCATTGTGCGCCTCGAAAGCGACGTCGCATTCCGTGTCGAGGCCGATCGAGCGATTGTTGAGATTGGCCGAGCCCAGTCGCAGCATCCAGTCGTCGATGATCGCCACCTTGGAGTGGACGATGATCATGCCGCCCTTGGCGGTGCGCGCGCTGAAGGCTGAGAAGCGACGATGGACATCGACGTGGTGCAACCGGTTGATCGCGGCGGTGCGGGCGCTGTCCATGGTGATCTGGTCGAAATAGCTGGGGCTGCGCGCCGGCCCGACCGTGACCACTTCCGGGCCATCGGGCTCGGCCAGACGCTCAGCCAGGGCCTCCACGATGATCGGCGAGGTCAGATATTGGTTCTCCAGATAGATCAGCCGCCTGGCAGCCCGGATGCTGGCCAGATGCAACAGCATGGTCTCGTTGACCGCGGGCTGACCTTTCCAGACGGGCTGGGTGCGACTGATGGCCAGACCCACCTTGCGGATGTCAGGCAGCAAATAATCCGGCCAGGGCGACAGCGCCGGCTTTTCCGGTGACGCGACGGTCTCGCCGGTGGCGTTTTTCCAGCGCGCCTTGAACAGGTCGCCCAGGGCCTCGGCGGCGGGACCGTCGACCAGGGTGGCGACCTCGTGGCGGGCCGGATAGCGGCGTCCGGTCGGCAGCCTGCGGCGCGGGTCGCTGTCGAGGTGGTTGATCGTGTCCCAGCGGTCGACGCCGATGTCGCCGCCGCTGAGCAGCGCCACCTGGCCATCCACGACCACGACCTTCTGATGATGGCAGGCGCTGGCCGGCAGGGTCTGGTCGAGATGATACTTGACCTTGGAGCCCGCGAAGAAGGCCGCGCCGCGCTGGGGGCCAAACAGTTGGGCCGCCGCGATCGGGAACGGCATGGCCCAGGTCAGGACCCGCACGTCGAGATTGGGGTTCAGGGCCGCCTGGCGACGCAGCAGAAGTCCGATCCGGTCGGCGCGCAGCGGGTCGCGGCTGCGCTTGACCCGGTCCGGATCGAGCCGCGTCAGGGGGTCAAACACCCAGGCTAGAATCCAGATCGAGCGCTTGGCGCCGAGCAGGATCGACTTGAGCGCGTCAAACGCTTCGTCATTGTCGATCAGCAGGGCCAGACGATCGGCGGTTTCAACCCGCCAGCAATTGGCGCCGGGTCGGAAGATGGATGGTTGCTCGGCCATGACGCCCCTGATGTTCCAGCCGACTTGAACGCAGGCACTGGCCTTATGGCTCCGCTTGGCGCGAGAATTCCGCAAACGGGTCCCGGGTAGACACCGTCCCCGGTCGATAGGCTGTAGAGGCCGAGCAGCGCCAGCCGAGCGCGAGGCGGCGATCAGCCGGCGATGGCGGCCGCGTCGCGCTCACCGGTGCGGATCCGCAGCGCCTGTTCCAGGTCCATGACGAACACCTTGCCATCGCCGATCTTGCCGGTATTGGCGGTGCGTTGCAGGGCCTCGACCACCGACTCGACCACGTCGGACGGCACCGCGATCTCCAGCTTGACCTTGGGCAGCAGCTTCACCTCGTATTCGGCGCCGCGATAAACCTCGGTCTTGCCCTTTTGCCGGCCATAGCCGCGCACCTCGGTGACCGTCAGGCCCGAGGCGCCAGCCTCGGTGACCGCCTCAAGCACCACGTCGAGACGGCTGGGCTTGATGATGGCGACGATCATTTTCATGGGTGAGCTCCCGCTGACGACGGCTTTGACTCGCCTAGGCTAGGCCCGCGCGGCGCGGGCTCCAAGAGCGAACGGTCATTTCCTGGCGCGGGCGCCTTGCGAACAGGCGCCGCGCCGCCCTGGACGGGCAGCAGGACGCCCGGCGCGAACACCCGGACCCGCGCCCGGCTGCCGCGCGGCTTGACGGCGAAGGTCTGCTTGACGGCCTCCATCAGGATCAGACCGGCGAAACGCGGCCAAAGCCGGGCCCCGACCTGCTCGAAACCCTCGGCCCAGCGCGCCGCCACGGTCATGGGCGGGACATACAGGGCGCGAGTCCAGCCGGCGGGCTCCAGATCGGCGTCGCGCAAAAGGACTTCGAGTTGGCTGCGCGTGAAAGGTCGACCGTGACCAAACGGTGTCGCCTCGGCGCCGGCCCACAGGCCGTCACGCGACGCGACCGCCACGATCAGCCGGCCCGAGGGCGCCATCACCCGCCAGATTTCGCGCAGGACCGCGCCGGGGTCGTCGGCTTCCTCCAGAGCATGTACGGCCAAGATCCGGTCGAACATCGCGTTGGGGAACGGCAGACTGGTCTCCTCCACCAGGGCGGCCTGGTTGCGCTGGCCAGTCGGCCAGACCTCGACGCCCTGCTGGGCGGGCATGGCCGCCACCACCCGGCGGGCGCTGACCCGCGCCGCATCAAGAAAGGGCGTGGGATAGCCCAGACCCAGGACGTCGAGCCCACGGGCGTCGCCCCAGGCCTCGACGACCTTGCGTCCCAGCATTTCGCGCGCCGCCCCGCCGAGCGGCGTGGCATAAAAGGCCCTGAGGTCGAGCACGTCGCGGCGCATTGAGTCTCCCGGCTGTCGGCCTCATCTATGTAGGCGGGCGCGAGCGCCGCGTCACGTCCAGCACGTCCACCCAGAGCCGAGGCCCCATGCCGCTGACCGTCCACCAGTTTCCCTGCCTGTCGGATAATTACGGCTTTCTCGTGCGCGACGACGCCACGGGCCAGGTCGCCACCATCGACACGCCTGACGCGACG
>NZ_PEGG01000124.1 GCF_002737765.1 Caulobacter sp. B11
CTCCAGACCTCGACCAGGGCGCCGCCAACCAGGGTGCGGGAGGGCGGCGGAGCCTGGCAACCGGCGGCAGGACCGGCGCGGCATGGGTGGCCAGGCCGCCGCGGATCGGGGCCTTCCAGACCAGGCGCCAGGCCGAGGGCGAGGTTTGGGTCAGCTCCAGATAACCGGGCCGCAGGTCGTCGGCCCGGGCCGCCCCGGCCAGGGCCATCAAGGCCAGAATCATGGCGACCAGAAACGCGGGGGGCAGAAACGCGGGAGCCAGACGCGCCAGACTCATTTGGGCCGCGCGATGACGACGTCATAGCCCTTGAGCAGGTCCTGATAGGCCTTGGCCTCCCGCTCGGCGCGGGTGGCGGCGCGCCAGTCGTTCTCGACCGCCTGGCGCACCTGATCCAGGTCCGGCGCCGGACCGGCCTGAACCGCGCTGACCTTGACCAGGTGAAGGCCGAAACCGGAGGCCACCGGCCCGCTCCATCGGCCGATCGGGGCGCGCAGCAGACTCTCGGCGAAGGCGTCCCCGAACTGCCGGTCGATCTCAGACCTTGAGGCCTTTGACAGGTCCGACGGCACGGACAGTCGCTGGCCCAGGCCTGCCGGGTCGGCGCCGGCCGCCAGGCTCTCCAGCAGCTTGGCGGCCCCGGCCTCGGCGGCGTCGCGATCGGTGGCCGAGCCGACATAGACCTGCTGGAAGCTGATCTTCGGGTCCTGAACATAGAGGGCCGGATGGGCCTGCATCCAGGCCTTCAGCACGTCATCGCCGGGCGTGACGCTTTCCAGTTGGTCGGCGGCCAGGAACTCCATCTTCGAGCGCAGCCGCCGGCGGATCACCGGGTCATCACGATCCAGGCCCAGGCGGAGGGCCTCGCGATAATAGACCTCCTCCTGCACATACTCGCCGATCAGGCCGTCCAGCTCGGCCGGGGTCGGCGGGCGACGCCAGGTCTGCATCCACAGGGTGACGATGCGCTGGACCCGCGCCTCGTCAACCGCGATGCGGCGTTCGCCCGGATCGGGGCTGCCGCCGCGCAGGGCGAAGACAATGAAGATCAGGGCCCCGGCCAGCAGGAACTGAACCAGGGGCTCGCGGAGTCCCTGGACCAGGCGTTCGCGAAGGGTCATCCATCAGCCCTTGGGCGTGTACCAGATCGGCGAGGTGTAGGCCCGCTCCTGGTCCTTCATCCGCACTTCGGGACCCATCTTCACCTTGTAGCGCACGGCGTCATAGGCCACCCAGCGCGGGGTCGGGATCTCGAGCACCCGCACATAGTAGAAGGCCTTCAGGGCCGGGTCGAAATCGGGGTCGGTCCACACCGTGGCCAACTCCGGGGCGCCGATGGTGTTGGCATAGGTGGCGGTGGCCAGATCGACGGTGTCGCCGACCGGCGGGACCTTGCCGGCCGTCTTCACCCGGCGGGCCGGATCGCTCCAGACCACGTCATAGACCTGCTCATGGGTGACGCCGCCCTTGTCGACCCAGCCCTTGACCATCTGGACGCGGTCCAGATTGGCCCCGATCGGGTCCTTCAGGGCCGAGACGATGAACACCGGAGCCTTGCCGGCCCCGGCCTTGAGATCGCCGCCCATCGGCACGCCGCGCGCATAGCCGGCCTTAACCCAGTTGGCCTTGAGGTCGTTGGCGGTGAAGTCCCAGCCGCCGAACACCCGCACCTGCATGCGCGGGCCGGTCGAGGCATAGACCTCGCGCTTCATCATCGCATCGAAGATGGCGGCGCGGGTATTGGCCTTGGCCCAGACGGCGGCATAGCCGCCGGCCAGATAGTGTTGGCCGGTACGCCCCTCGCGGGTGCCCAGGTTCTGCGGCTCCGTCGCCCGGCCGGGACGCGGCTCGACCCCGGAATGCTTGCCGAAGAAGTTGTCCTCGTCGGCGGTCGCCAGGCTGGTGTGCGAGTCGGTCGAGCCGATCATGCCCATCTTGTAGGGATTGACCCCGGTCTTGGCCTCGATCGCCAGGCCGCGCTTGAGCGCCTCTCGGACATATTCGCCGGCGAACATGTCCGGCGTCTTCTTGGACGACATGGGCAGGTTGCCGAGGTCCCAGCCGGCGTCGCCGAAGCTGGCGAACTCGTCATTGGGCGACAGGAAGGGGTGAGACTCGCTGTCGCCCTTGATCTGGGTCGCCTCGACCAGCGGCTCGCGGGCCGCCCGGCGGCGGGCATAGTCGGCCGACATCGGGCCGCCGTCCGGACCGGTCAGTTCGAACATCAGGCCGTTGGAGACATTGGAATTGTGCGGAATGGCCAGGGCCTTGCCGCCGGTGGTCTGCTCGTAGCGGTCCATATAGTCCCAAAGCATCTCGGCCGAGGTGCCGACCAGGGACGAATAGGGCACGACCTTGGAGGCCTCGGCCTTGCCGTCGCGGAACATCACCACGCGGTGCAGATTGTCGCCCTTCGGCATCAGGGTGTATTCAAAGCCCATGAAGGCGGTGAACCTGCCCGGGTCGTTGTAGCGCTCGACGATCGACACATGGTCGTTCCAGATCGAACGAGTCGCCTTGGCCGAGCGCTTGGGATCGGTGAGGGCCGGCGGCAGCGAACCACTGGCGGCGGCGTCGATCAGCTCCCCGGTCGCCTTCATCGAGCCCGCGGGCCCTTCGTGCATCAGGTCGTGCCAGCGACGAAACAACGGGTTGCGCAGCAGGAAGCGCGGGGTCTCGAAGATCTTGCGCGTGAAGCCCAGGCCGTCGGAATGGTCGGCGATGACCAGGAAATCCAGCGGCCGGGCCAGCTTGGCCTTCAGGCCGCCGGTCGAGGTCACCTCCTCGCCGCGCGCGAAGCGCAGGGCCTCTTCGGACCCCAGGCGTACGCCGAAGCCGAACGCGTCGACCGAATTGCTGGTGTGCAGGTGGGTGTCGCCCCAATAGACCCGCTCGGGATTTTCAGTCTCGACGACCGGCGCCTTGGCGATCGATTTGACCTTTGAACCGAGCTTGTCGCAGGCGCCGAGCGCCACGAGACAGGTCCCGCTCACAGCCATCGTCACGAGGATCTTCTTCATTGCCGTCCCCCCAGGGTGTTCTTTTTTTCGAGCCTAACCCCCTCGAGGGGTGGGACGCACGCGCGTTTTGCGCTGATCGCGCCAATGGCGGCCCAAAATGGAGATCGATCCGCCTCCGGAGGGCGGATCCGCCGCCGACCATCCGCCCCGCTCAGGCCAGGGCGCCTGCCCGACGCGCATCGGGCGCCTCGCCCCCGCCGCCCTGCTCAAGCGACGCGCCGCCCGGCGCCGGCCGGCCCTGTTGCGACGGCGAGGCCTTTTCAGATCACTCGCCTGTCACAAGTCTCGGATAACGGACGAGCGGCTTCACCTGGATTCGGAGACGACAGCGCGATCACCCCGCGCCGTTGTCCAACCGCGATCGATGTGAACCAATCGCCTTTCAACATCCGACAGGCCCGTCGGAGACTTTCCCGGGGACGATCGACTTGAGCGGCAAGCTGCAGCAGGCCTTGGCCCGCGCCAATCCCGTGATCTTCACGATCTTCGCGGGACTGGCGGGCTTTTCCGCCTATTTCTCCATGTACGCGTTCCGCAAGCCGTTCGCGGCGGCGACCTTCGACGCGGTGCCCGGCTGGACCTTCGTCCTCGACTACAAGATCGCCCTGGTCCTGGCCCAGGTCGCCGGCTACGCCCTGTCGAAGATGATCGGCATCAAGGTCATCTCCGAAATCAACCCGGCCCGCCGGGCCGCGGCGATCCTGCTCCTGATCGGCACGTCCTGGCTGGCCCTGGTCGGCTTCGCCCTCATTCCGGCCCCGTGGAACGTGGCCATGCTGCTGCTCAACGGCCTGCCGCTGGGCCTGATCTGGGGCCTGGTGTTCGGCTATATGGAGGGCCGCAGGGTGTCGGAGGTGCTGGGCGCCATCCTGTGCGCCAGCTTCATCGTCTCGTCCGGCGTGGTGAAGTCGGTGGGCGCCTGGCTGATGCTGACCGCCCATGTCGACCGGTTCTGGATGCCCGCCGCCACCGGCGCGTTGTTCATGCCGCTGCTGCTGGTCTCGGTCTGGGGCCTCAGCCTGCTGCCGCCGCCGAGCCCCGCCGATGAGGCCCAGCGGGTCAAGCGCGCGCCGATGGGCGCGGCCGAGCGCCGCGCCTTCCTGGCCGCCTTCGGCCCCGGGGTCGCGCTGCTGGTGCTGTCCTATGTGCTGCTCACCGCCTTCCGGGATTTCCGCGACAACTTCGCCGCCGAGATCTGGAAGGAACTCGGCTATGGCGGCCAGTCGGGAGTGTTCTCGGCCAGCGAGCTGCCCGTGGCGGTCGCCGCCCTGGCCGCCCTGGCCATGCTGATGGTGGTGCGCGACAACCGCCGGGCCCTGATGGTCATCCATGCGATGATCGCCGCCGGCTTCGTGACCCTGGGCGTCTCGACCCTGGCCTTCGAGGCGCATCTGATCTCGCCCCTGACCTGGATGATCCTGACCGGGGCGGGCCTGTACATGGCCTACACCCCCTTCAACGCCATGCTGTTTGACCGGCTGATCGCCTTCAGCGGCCGGGTGGCGACGGCGGGGTTCCTGATCTATCTCGCCGACGCCTCCGGCTATGTCGGCAGTGTCGGCCTGATGCTGTGGCGCAATTTCGGGGTCGTCAGCCTGCAGTGGCTGCCCTTCTTCATCGCCAGCGCCTATGCCACCGCCATCGTCGGAGCCGTGTGCGTCATGCTCTCGGCCGTCTATTTCTTCCGGAAGGCCGGCCGGTAGGCACGAGTCGCCGGCTTCACGGACCTCGCCCACCCGAGCACACGAAGCCGAGCATCAGGACGAA
>NZ_PEGG01000125.1 GCF_002737765.1 Caulobacter sp. B11
GTATTCCTTGCCAGCCCATCCCGACCCTTCGGGTCGTCCGGGATGACAAGCCTATGGATAGTGACATGAGCACCTTCGGCGAACTCGATCCCCCGCCCCGCCTGCTGATGGGTCCCGGCCCGATCAATGTGCATCCGCGCGTGTTGCGGGCCATGTCGGTGCAGCTCCTCGGTCAGTTCGACCCGGAGTTCACCGGCTATATGAACGAGACCATGGCCCTGTACCGCCAGGTGTTCCAGACCCAGAACCGCTGGACCTTCCTGGTCGACGGCACCTCGCGGGCCGGGATCGAGGCGGCGCTAGTCTCGGTGCTGGCCCCCGGCGACGATGTGGTGGTGGTCAATGCCGGCCGCTTTGGCCTGCTGCTGTCCGAGATCGCCGAGCGCTGCGACGCCCGCGTCACCCTGGTCGAAGGCGAATGGGGCCAGGTCATCGACCCGCAGGCGGTCGAGGACGCCGTGGCCCGGGTCAAGCCGCGCCTGGTGGCCTGCGTGCACGGCGACACCTCGACCACCATGGCCCAGCCGATCGAGGCCATCGGCGAGATCTGCCGCCGCCACGACGCCCTGCTCTATGTCGACGCCACCGCCACCCTGGCCGGGATGAGCGTGCCTGTGGATAACTGGCAGGCCGACATCGTCACCGCCGGCCTGCAGAAGTGTCTGGGCGGTCCCTCCGGCTCGGCCCCGATCACCATCAGCGACCGCGCCGCCGAGCACATCGCCAGCCGCCGCCACGTCGAGCGCGGCATCGCCACCGCGGGCGCGGTCAGCGGCAATGGCCGCCGCATCGCCTCCAACTATTTCGACCTGGCGATGATCATGGACTACTGGTCCGACAAGCGCCTGAACCACCATACCGAGGCGGCCAGCATGCTGTATGCGGCCCGCGAATGCGCCCGGGTGGCGCTGGAGGAAGGCCTGGAGGCCCGCTTCGCCCGCCACGCCGCCGCCGGCGCGGCGGTGGTCGCGGGGGTCGCGGCGATGGGGCTAAGCGTCTATGGCGACCAGGCCCACAAGATGACCAATGTCACCGGCGTCTGGATCCCGTCCGGCGTCGACGGCGACCGCGTACGGGCCCGGATGCGCACCGAATTCGAGATCGAGATCGGCACGGCCTTCGGCCCGCTGACCGGCAAGATCTGGCGGATCGGGGCCATGGGGGTCAATGCGAGGAAGCACGCGGTGCTCACCACCCTGGCGGCGCTGGAGGCGGTGTTGCGCTGGGAAGGCTTCGGCGCGACGCCGGGGGCCGGGGTCGATGCGGCGGCGGCGGTGTTTTCGTGAGCGTGATCCAAGACCCCCCTCCGGCCCTCTGGGCCACCTCCCCCAAAGGGGGAGGATCTACACACAAGATGCTCCCCCCTTGGGGGAGCTGTCGCGAAGCGACTGAGGGGGGTTACGGCGCATGACCTACCCCCGCGACCTCAAGGGCTACGGCGAACACCCGCCCCAGGCCCAGTGGCCCAACGGCGCGCGCATCGCCGTGCAGTTCGTGCTCAACTACGAGGAAGGCGCCGAGCGCTCGGTGCTGGATGGCGACCCGGCGGCCGAGCACTTCCTGTCGGAGATGGTCGGCGCCCAACCGGTGCCTGACGCTCGCCACATGTCGATGGAGAGCCTCTACGAATACGGGTCGCGCGCCGGCTTCTGGCGCATCCGGCGACTGTTCGAGGACTTCGGCTATCCGGTGACCGTGTTCGCCGTGGCCCAGGCCCTGGAGCGCAATCCCGACGTGGTGGCGGCGATGCAGAACTATGGCTGGGAGATCGCCAGTCACGGCTATCGCTGGATCGACTACCAGCACTGTCCCGAGGACCTGGAGCGCGAACACATCCAGCGGGCCATCGAGATCCACACCCGCCTGACCGGCGAGCGGCCGTTGGGCTGGTACCAGGGCCGCACCAGCCCCAACACCGCCCGGCTGATCGCGCAGGAAGGCGGCTTTGTCTATGACGCCGACAGCTATGCCGACGACCTGCCCTATTGGGACGACCAGCACGGCAAGCCGCAGCTGATCACGCCCTATACGCTGGACGCCAACGACATGCGCTTCGCCGCGCCCCAGGGCTTCAACAGCGGCGACCAGTTCTTCGCCTATCTCCGCGACGCCTTCGACGCCCTCTATCTGGAGGGCGAGACGGCCCCGAAGATGATGAGCATCGGTCTGCACGGCCGCATCGTCGGCAAGCCCGGCCGGATCATGGCCCTGCGCCGCTTCCTCGAACACGTGGCGGCCCACGACCGGGTCTGGGTGGCGCGACGTATCGAGATCGCCCGGCACTGGATCAAGACCCATCCGTACGGGGAACGGCGGCATGAGCGGCGCCCCGCCCCTGACCCTGGCCCGCCTCAACAGCATGAACCGCACGGGCTTCACCACCGCCCTGGGCTTTGCCTTCGAGCTGTCGCCGTGGGTGGTGGAGCGCGCCTGGGACGCGCGGCCCTTCGCCTCGCTCGACGCCCTGCACGCCGCCATGATGGCTGGGCTGGAGAGGTCCTCGACCGCCGACAAGCTGGCCCTGATCCGCGCCCACCCGGAACTGGCCGGCAAGGCGGCGATCGCCAGGGACCTGACCGCCGAGAGCAATGCCGAACAGGCCAGCGCCGGGCTCGACAGGCTGACGGCCGAAGAGTTCGAACGCTTCCACGCCCTCAACGCCGCCTATGGGGCGCGCTTCGGCTTCCCGTTCATCATCTGCGTGCGGCTGAACGACAAGGCCTCGATCCTGGCGGCCATGCAGGCCCGTCTGGCCCATGACGAGCCATCGGAAATCGCCGAGGCGCTGCGCCAGATCGGCCTGATCAGCCAGCTTCGCCTGCAAGACGCGGTGACGGCATGACCTACGACCTGGCCGGCTGGCTGAACCTGGCCCTGCGCTGGCTGCACGTGATCGCCGGCGTCGCCTGGATCGGGGCCTCGTTCTATTTCGTCTGGCTGGACAACAATCTGCGCGCCCCGGATCCGCCCAAGGACGGGGTGAAGGGCGAGCTGTGGGCGGTGCACGGCGGGGGTTTCTATCACTCCCAGAAGTACATGACCGCCCCGGCCCACATGCCAGGCCACCTGCACTGGTTCAAATGGGAGGCCTACACCACCTGGCTGAGCGGCTTCGCCCTGCTGTGCGTGATCTATTACTGGGGGGCGCCGGTCTATCTGATCGACGCCGGCAAGCACGCCTTCACCCAGATCCAGGCGATCGGGACTGGCCTGGCCTTCATCTTCGGCGGCCTGCTGGTCTACGAGGCCCTGTGCCGCTCGCCCCTGGGCCAGAGGCCGCGGCTGTTCGGCCTGGTCTGGTTCGCCGTCCTGACCGCCGCCGCCTGGGCCCTGACCCAGCTGTTCAGCGACCGGGGGGCCTTCATCCATGTCGGGGCGATCATCGGCACGGCCATGGTCGGCAACGTGTTCCTGGTGATCATCCCCAACCAGCGCCGGATCGTCGCCGACATGCTGGCCGAGCGAGCGGTCGATCCGCGCCTGGGCGCGATGGGCAAGCAGCGCTCGGTGCACAACAATTACATGACCCTGCCGGTGCTGTTCATCATGATCAGCAACCACTATCCGGCGATCACCGCCCATGGCTCGGCCTGGCTGTTGCTGGCCCTGATCAGCCTGGGCGGGGTGTCGATCCGCCACTTCTTCAACCTGCGCCACCACGGCCAGACCCGGCACGAATTCCTGTTCATCGGGGCCATGCTGCTGTTCGCGGTCAGCGTGCTGGCCAGCACCCGGCCCCGGCCGCCGCAGACCCTGGACGCGGTGACCTTCCCGCAGGCCCAGGCCATCGTCCAGAAGCACTGCGTGACCTGCCACGCCGCCGTTCCGACCCACAAGGGTTTCACCGCGCCGCCCGCCGGCGCGGCCTTCGACACTCCGGCCGGCCTGGTCCGATACGCCCCGCGCATCCGCGAGCGGGCCGTCGAAAGCGCCAGCATGCCGCTTGGCAACGAGACCGGCATGACCGATGAGGAGCGCGCGCGACTCGGTGCGTGGATCGACGGCGGAGCAAAGACCCCGTGACGGACAAGCAGGCGGACCTGGTCCCGGCCGAACCGGCCCCGCGCCGACGCAACGCCGAACGCACCCGCAAGGCGATCATGACGGCGGCGCTGCGCGAGTTCGCCCAGGCGGGCTTCGCCGGCGCGCGGATCGAAAAGATCGTCAAGGCCGCCAAGTGCAATATCCGCATGCTCTACCACTATTTCGGCGACAAGAAGGGCCTGTACCTGGCGGTGCTGGAAACCGCCTATGAGGACCTGCGGGCCCGCGAGGCCGAGCTGGATATCGATGTCGAAAAGCCGCTGGAGGGCCTGCTGGCGCTGCAGCGCTTCACCTTCGACTATTTCGAGAAGAACCCGAAGTTCGAGGGCCTGCTGCGCAACGAGAACCTGGCGCACGGCAAGTTCGTGGCCCAGTCGCGCAAGGTCACCGAGACCGCCTTTCCCCTGCGCCGCACGATCGAGGCCCTGCTGGCCAGCGGCGTCGACAAGGGCCTGTTCCGCCCAGGTCTGGATCCCGTCCAGATCTATGTGACCATCGCCGCCCTGAGCCGCTTCCATCTGGCCGCCGGCTATTCGCTGTCGGTAACCCTGGACACCGACATGACGACGCCGGAGTGGCGCTCGGCGCGGCTGGACCACGCCCTGGCGGTGCTGGAAGGCTATCTGACGGCGACGATCCCCCGCTAGCGGGGGATCGTCGCCGTCGGCGGATAGGCGTGCGCCCGGCCGTTGGGATCCTCGACGGCGCCGTCGGCCAGATAGGTGGGCCCCACCGGCACCTTGCCGTGGCCGTCGGGGATATCGAGCACATAGGTCGGCTGGCACAGGCCCGAAAAACGGCCGCGAATGTCGCGCATCAGGGCCTGGCCCTCGGGCACGGAGACCCGCAGGTGCGAGGTGCCCGGCGCCAGGTCGCCCTGGTGCAGGTAATAGGGCCGGATCCGGGTCTCGACAAAGGCCCGCATCAGCCCGCCCAGGGCCTCGGGATCGTCATTGACGCCGCGCAGCAGCACCGTCTGGCTGAGCATGGGAATGCCGGCGTCGATGATCCGGGCGCAGGCGGCTCGCGCCGCCGGGGTCAGTTCGCGGGCATGGTTGGCGTGCAGGGCGACATAGACCGCCTTGTCGGTGCGCTTCAGGGCCGCGACCAGATCATCGGTCACCGCCGAGGGGTCGACGGCCGGCACGCGGGTGTGGAAGCGCACCACCTTCACATGCTCGACGGCGGCAAGGCGGTCCATCAGGTCGGCGATGCGGCGGGGCGACAGCACGAACGGGTCGCCGCCGGTGACGATCACCTCCCAGATCTCGGGCGCCCCGGCGATATAGGCGAAGGCGGCGTCCAGTTGGTCGGCCGACAGGGTCCCCTGCCCCTCGGGCCCGACCATCTCGCGGCGGAAGCAGAACCGGCAATAGACTGCGCAGGTGTGGGTGGGCTTGAGCAGCACCCGGTCGCGATAGCGGTGCACCACGCCCTCGACCGGGCTGTGGGTGAAGTCGCCGACCGGGTCGCCGTTCTCTTCGGGCAGAACCGTCAGCTCGGCCTCGTCGGGCAGGAACTGACGGGCGATCGGGTCATTGGCGTCCTCGACCAGCGCCGCCATCTCCGGCGTGATCGCCACGGCGTAGCGCGCCGCCACGGCCTCGAGCGCCGGCAGACGCTCGGCGGACACGAGCCCGGCTTGGGCCAGCGCCTGGGCGCTGCGGAGGGTGTGGGCGATGGTCATGGGAGCGGCGGGATATGGCCCATTGGCGGCCGCGAGGCAAATCGGGGATGTACGACGGGTCACCCCGCCACCGGCACCCACATCACCTGATCCACCCGCGTCGCCCCCGTTGCCAGCATCACCAGCCGGTCAAAGCCCAGGGCGCTGCCGGACGCCTCGGGCATGATTTCCAGGGCGGCGAGGAAGTCCTCGTCGATCGGATAGCGCTCGCCATAGATCCGCTGCTTGTCGTCCATCTCGGCGACGAAGCGGCGGCGCTGCTCGGCCGGGTCGGTGAGTTCGCCGAAGGCGTTGGCCAGCTCGACCCGCAGGCATAGAGCTCGAAGCGCTCGGCCACGCGCGGATCGCCAGGCTTGGGTCGGGCCAGGGCGGCCTCGGCCACCGGATACTCGCAGAGGATCGTCGCCCGGCCCTGCCCAAGGTTCGGCTCGACCTTCTCGACGATCACCCGGCTGAACACGTCGGCCCAGCTGTCGTCGTCGGCCACCCGGATCCCGGCCGCCCGTACCGAGGCGGCCAGGGCGTCGCGGTCGGTCTCGCCGCCGGGGCCCAGACTGGCCAGCAGGTCGACGCCCGCGTGACGCGCGAAGGCCTCGGCCACGCTCAGCCGTTCCGGCGCGGCAAAGGGATCGCAGGTCATGCCCCGGAACGAAAACACCCGACTTCCCGCCGTCTCGGCCGCCAGCGACATCAGGGCCGCGCAGTCGTCCATCAGGATCTGGTAGGGCGCGCCGGCCCGGTACCATTCCAGCATGACGAACTCGGGGTGATGCAGCGGGCCGCGCTCGCGATTGCGCCAGACCCGGGCGAAGTCGAAGATCTTTTCCTCCCCCGCCGCCAGCAACTTCTTGCAGGCGAATTCCGGCGAGGTGTGCAGGAAGAATTCCTGGTCGGGCTCGCCGGTCAGGCTCAGCATCGTGGTGGCGAAGGCGTGCAGATGGGCCTCGTTGCCGGGCGAGACCTGCAGGGCGGCGGCCTCGACCTCGACGAAGTCCTGGTCCTCGAACCAGACCCTCACGGCGCGGGTGATCGCGTTGCGGCCAAGCAGGAACGGTCGGCGATCACGGTGCCTGTCGGGCCGCCACCAGGGCGACCTTGGGGGCGAAGGCGCATCAGCGGGCACGGGACCTCCGCAACAGAGACTGGCGATCTTGCCGCGTTCGCTATAGGAGGGCGGACAGACGATCACCACCCTCTTCGCGCGGCCCCACAGGGCGGCGCCCGGAAAGCCTGAGGACTAACGCAGTGAAGGTAGCCGCCAGCTCGCTCCGCAAGGGCGCCGTCGTCGACATGGACAACAAGCTCTATGTTGTCCTGACCGTCGACAACATCCATCCCGGCAAGGGCACCCCGGTGACCCAGTTGAACATGCGCCGCATCAGCGACGGCGTGAAGGTGTCGGAACGCTACCGCACCACCGAGCAGGTCGAGCGCGCCTTCGTCGACCAGCGCGACCACACCTTCCTGTACCAGGACGCCGAAGGGTTCCACTTCATGAACCCGGAAAACTTCGACCAACTGGTCGCCACGCCCGACGTGGTCGGCGACGCCGCGCCTTACCTGCAAGAGAACATGACGGTCCAGCTGTCGACGCACAACGACGTGCCGATCGCCCTGGAACTGCCGCGCACCATGATTCTGGAAGTCGTCGACACCGAACCGTCGGTGAAGGGCCAGACCGCCTCGTCGTCCTACAAGCCGGCCCTGCTGAGCAATGGCATCAAGACCACCGTGCCGCCCTATATCGCCGTCGGCACCCGGGTCGTGATCCTGACCGAGGACAATTCCTACCAGGAACGCGCCAAGGACTAGGCTTGATCATCGTTTCGACGACTTGAAACGGCGCTGGGCGAACCAGCGCCGTTTTGCGTTTCCGATCCCGCGCCCTAGCAGGCCCCGCCGAGCGGCCGGCAGACGCCGTCCAGATCGGTCGGCGGCGTCACATGGGTGACTCCGGCCAGGGTCGGGGCGATGTCGACGGTTTCGATCGGCAGGACCCGGTCTCGGGCCGGCGCGCCCTTCCACCAGAAGATGATCGGGATCCGGCGGTCATAGTCCCAGGGCGAGCCGTGGCCGGCCACATAGGCTGAGCCGGCCGAGGCGGCGGTCAGGCCCGGCTGGAAGGCGATCAGGATGTCGCCCGAACGGCCGGGATAGGCGCTGCGGCGCTGACGCTCGCGCACGCTGTATTCGTCCGGCGACGTGCCCTTGGGCGGCGACTCGGCGATCAGCAGGGCGTTGATCTCATCGGCCTCATAGACCTCGGGCCGGGCGGCCAGCAGGGCCAGGGCGGCCTTGGCGAGGCGGGCGCGCTCGATCGGCGCGGGGGCCTTGCGGTCGGCCCCGACGATATAGAGCGAATTGATGCCGCCGGCCTGGACCAGCGGGTCGAAGTCCAGACCCAGGCCCTGGCGCAGCTCGGCGTTGACGCCCTTGAGCCAGGTCGAACCGGGTACCCGGCCGGCCTCGGCATAGCCCTCTTCCTTCAGCCGCTCAGGGAAATCCGAGCCGCCATGGTCGGCGGTCAGCACCACCAGCACCTCGCCCTTGGCCTTTTCCATGCGCTTGAGGAAGGTTTCAAGGCGGTCGTCCAGACGCAGCAGATGGTCGCACATCTCCGGCCCGCGCGAGCCGAAGCGGTGGCCGATGAAGTCGGTGGCCGACAGGCTGACGGTCAGCACGTCGACCGCGTCGCCGTCGCCGAGGCCGAACCGTTCGCGCAGGGATTCAGCGGCCTCCAGGGTCACGCGGTCGGTCCAGGGGCTGGTGACCAGGTCGCGCATGGCGTCGGCGGGGGTTTCGGCCTTGGGCAGCGGCAGGGCCGCGCGCCAAGCGCGGCCGCCGGTGACATAGTCGGCTTCGCGCGCCGCGCAGCGCTTGTTGTCATAGGTCCAGACGAACGGCTTCTTGGCCAGGTCGGCCCGTAGCTTCGCGTTGAGGTCGGCCACCGGCGCCAGCCGCGCCTTGGGATCCTGACCCGGCTCGACCCAGGTGGTGAAGCCGAAGCCCGCCGCCAGCCAGAACACGCCGTCGGCGCCGTGGCCGGCCATGTTGATCGCCCCGCGGTCCTTGCCCGACACGGCATAGACTCGGCTCTTGGGCGAAACCGCCTTGAGCCACTCGCCATAGGTCGAGGTCATCAGGTTCCTGGGGCTGACCCCCGGTTCGGCGGCGTCATGAGCCAGGACCACCGCGGGGTCGCCCATGCAATAGACCTTGGCCCCGGTCGTGGTGTCGTAGAAGTCGTTGGAGGTCACGCCGGTCTTGTTGGGGCTCTTGCCGGTCAACAGGGTGGAGTGGCCCGGGCAGGTCTCGGTCATGCCGTGCGACTGGTAGCCGCTGGGATAGACCACGCCCTCGCGCGCCAGGCGGCCCAGGCCGCCCTTGAAGCCGCCGCGATATTCCTCGAACAGGCTGGCGCTGAACTGGTCGATCGAGATGACCACCACCAGCTTGGGATCGGGTTTCCCGGCCGCCGCCTGGGCGGGGACGGTCAGCAGGGCGGCCGCGGCCAGGGCGCTGAGGGCGGCGAGACGGGTCAGGATACGCATGGCGGCAAATTGCCGGTTTCACGGCGGGACGCAACGGTGAAAACCCACCGGAAGGCTCGGTCATCGCCGCCGCCGGAAATCTGGCCTGAGACGAGGAAGCGAGCCCGTTCCCGCAACGAGCGGCCGCGACTAGCGCGCCAGGCTGTCGGCCAGGGTCCGCGCCGCCTCGGCCGGGGCCGCCTTCTCGGTGTCACGATCGACGCTGTAATTGGCGGCGCGCATGGCCTCGACCGAGATCGCGCCCTCCAGCCCGACAGGGCCGCGCGCAGCCGCCGGTCGCCCGCCCGCCCCGGCGCGATCAGCAACACCGCGTCATAGGGCGGCAGGGCGGCCCTGGGATCGCTCAGCACGACCAGATCGTCGGCGGCGATGCGTCCGTCGCTGGAAAAGGCCGAGATCACATCGGCCTCGCCCGAGCCCAGGGCCCGGTACATGAAGGTGGGCTGGAATTGCCGCTTGGCCTTGAAGTCCAGACCGTAGGCCCGCACCACCGACGCCCATTCCGGACGCGAGAAGAACTCCAGGTCGCCGCCCATCACCAGGTCCGGCGCGCGGCGGGCCAGGTCGTCCAGGCTGACGATCCCCAGGGCCCGGGCCTTGTCGCGCTTCATGGCCAGGCATAGGCGTTCTCGAAGCCCAGCGGGGCCAGCAGTTCGACGCCGTCGCGGCGGTTCAGCTCGGTGCGCAGGCCGTCCAGCACCGCCTGCCGACCAGGATTGTCCGTACGCTGAAGGACGTTGGCCCACAGGGTGCCGGAATAGTCGACATAGGCG
>NZ_PEGG01000126.1 GCF_002737765.1 Caulobacter sp. B11
AGGATCCGCAGTCCGGCGCGCTCGGTGACCAGGATGGCACCATCGGGCAGCAGGGCCATGCCCCACGGATGGTCCAGGCCGCCGGCCAGGGTCTCGACCGCATAGGCCACGCCGGCCGCCTTGAGCGGCGCGCGGGTCTGGCCGGGGAAGGCGGGCGTCTGGTTGGGGGCGTTGGCGACGCGGGTCTCGACCGGGGCCGGCGCGTCGGGGGCGGCCGACAGGCTGGGCCCGCAGGCGGCCAGGGCCAGGGCGAGGGTCGAAAAGAGCAGGGGGCTTTGCATGGGATGATCTTAGCCGAGCCTTCCGGCCCAAGGTAAGGGGGCTGGTCGCGGTTCCTCGCGTTGACACGGCCCGCCGCCCCGTCGAAGGTCCCGCCTCGTCGTCGCCGCCCGGAGCCTGTCTTGACCACCATCCTGCACGCCATGCTGGGCAAGGGCCTGGGCGGACTGGAGCAGGTGTTCCTCGACTATCAGCCGATCCTCGAGGCCTGGGCCGCCGACCATGGCGGCGCCTGTGTCGGGGTGGTGCGGCGCGGCGGCAAGGTCGCGGCCCAGACCGCCGGCCGCCGGCCGGCCCTGCAGACCCTGCCGGCCTTCACCGACTGGGATCCGCTGACCGTCGGCGCGGCTCGCCGGCTGGTGGCCCGCACCCGTCCAGACCTGATCCTCAGCCACGGCCAGCGGCCCGCGCGGCTGATGGCCAAGGTCGCCCCGGCCAAGGCGGTGCTGGCGATCTGCGTGCACAAGCCGGTGTTCGACATCGAGACCACCCGCACCCACTATCTGTGCGTCGGCCAGCATCTGGCCGACCTGGCGATCGCGCGCGGCGCCCCGGCCCAGCGCGTGCATTTCGTGCCCAATGCGGTCAAGCCGCCCGTGGCCCGCGCCGCGCCCTTCGCCCAGGCCGGCCAGCCGCCGCTGATCGTCGCGGCCGGACGGCTGCATCCCAAGAAGGGGTTCGACGTGCTGATCGCCGCCCTGGCCCGGCTGCGCGATCGCGGGGTCGAGGCCCGGTGCCAGATCGCCGGCGAGGGCGACGAGCGGCCGCGGCTGGAGGCCCTGATCGTCCAGCATGGCCTTGGCGACCGGGTCGAACTGGTCGGCTGGCGGGGCGATGTCTCGGCCTTCCTGGCGACCGGCGACGTCTTCGCCTTCCCGTCCTATCAGGAGGGCTTTCCCCTGGTGCTGCTCGAGGCCATGGCGGTCGGCCTGCCGGCGGTGTCGAGCGCCATCGCCGGGCCGGTGGAAATGATCGCCGACGGCCTGAACGGACGGCTGTGTCCGCCCGGCGACCCCGAGGCCCTGGCCCAGGCCCTGGCGGCGGTGATCGCCGCGCCCGAGCAGGCCGTCAGCCTGGGCGCCGAGGCCCGAAACATGGTTCTGGCCAAGTACGGTCCCGAGCAGTTGGCGGCGCGGTTGAGCAGTCTGATCGATTGCATGATTTCGGAGACTTGAAGCGCGCCCCGCTTTGCGTTTATAAGCCCGCCTCCGCTTCGCGCGGGGCTGGGTAGCTCAGATGGTTAGAGCGGTGGATTCATAACCCACAGGTCGGCGGTTCGATCCCGCCTCCAGCCACCACCCCCTCCTTTATCTCTGTCGTCTCCCCACCGGTCGCCGGGTCGTGAATTCGGCGCGCGGCCGGCCGATTTGGCCTGGCCTGTGCGCCCGTGTCGCACCCTCGGGTTAATGCTCCGGCGGTTGCTTGTGTGCGACACTCAGAGCCATGGGTGAGACGACGATCAAGGCCGAGGCGCAGCGTATTGCAACGCTTAAGGCCTATGGCGTGCTCGACACGTCGCCGGAAGCGGCCTTCGACCGCCTGACCGCCTTGGCCAGCAATCTGTTCTCGGCGCCCATCGCCCTGGTGTCGCTGGTCGACGAGGAACGTCAGTGGTTCAAGTCCAAGCGTGGCTTGGACGTCTGCTCGACCTCCCGGGACGTGGCGTTCTGCGCCCACGCCATCGCGATGGGGCCAAACGCCATCATGGTGGTGGAGGACGCCATCAAGGATCCGCGCTTTTGCGACAATCCGTTGGTCACCGGCGTACCGGGCATCCGTTTCTATGCCGGCGCGACCCTGACCACGTCGGACGGTGTCAATCTGGGCACGCTGTGCGTGATCGACACCAAGCCCCGGCGCAGGCCGAGGTCGATCAAGATCAATCAGTTGAAGATGCTGGCCCAGATCGCGGTCGACGCGCTCGAACTGGGTCGGGTCAATCGGCTGATGTCCGAAAAGCAGCGCCTGCTGAAGATGGCCGAACAGATCTCAGGCGTCGGTCACTGGCGCGTGGATCTGTCGACCAACAAGCCGGTCTGGTCGGACGGTGTCTATACCATTCACGGCGTCGATCGGGCGTCGTTCGATCCCAGTCTCGACGACGCCCTGGCGTTTTTCGAGCCGGAAGACCGCCTGACGATCGCGGCCAAGATGGCCGAGGCCATCGCAACCAAGAGCGGCTACGAATTCCAGGGGCGATTGAACCGGGCTGATGGCCAAGCGCGCACGGTCGTGTCCCACGCCGTTTGCGAACTGGATTTGCACGGCGCGGTGACCGCCCTGTTCGGCGTGTTCCAGGACATCACTGAACAGGAAATCGCCCTGCAGGCCGCTCAGGCCAGCGAGGCGCGCTACCGACTGCTGACGGAACATCTCGGCGATGTGATCACGCTGCATGACTTTGAGGGTCAGGCCACGTTCGTCTCGCCGGCCAACGAGAGTCTGCTCGGCTATACGCCGGAAGAAGCGATGGCGCGTCCGGCCTCAGCCTTCCTGCACCCCGATGATCTGGAGCGGACCCTGGCGGCCGTTCAGGCCATGGCCCAGGGCTGCCCCGAAATGACCCTGCAGCATCGCTCGATCCACAAGGACGGGCATGTGGTCTGGGTTGAATCCCACATGCGGCTGGTCAACGACGCCGACGGCAAACCCCAGGAAATCGCCGGCGTCTCGCACGACATCTCCGATCGCAAGGCCCTGGAACTGGCCACCATCGCGGCGCGGGACGAGGCGAGGACCCAGGCCCAGCGCGCTCTGCTGGCCGAGGATATCGCCGGGGTGGGCTATTGGCGTCTGGATCTGGTGACCCAGGACATGAGCCTGTCGCCGAAGATGTACGAGATCTTCCGTCTGGACCCGGGGCTCGTGCCCCGCATCGGCCATCTGTTGTGGAAGGTCCATCCAGAAGATCAGGCCATGACGACGGCGCGGATCAGCGAGCGCATGCGGACGGGCGATCCGGACTACAACAGCGTCATCCGCATCGTCCTCGACGACGGGCGGACACGCTATCTGTCAGCCAGTTCGATCTTCGAGCGCGACGCCGAGGGGCAAATGGTCACCCTGGTCGGCACGGTGATGGACATCACCGAGCGGCGCGAGGCCGAGATGGCCCTGGTCGAGCGCGAGGCGCGCTACAGGCTGCTGGCCGAGAACGCCACGGACATGATCTCGGAGTTCCGTCTGGACGGGTCGATCACCTTCATCACGCCCGCCTGCCGCGCCGTCCTGGGCTATGAGCCCGAGGAGTTGGTCGACCAAAAGATTCTTTCCTATGTCCATCCCAACGACCTGGATGGATTGATGACGCGCTATCTGGCGTTTGTGACGGAGCCCGCCGACAGCACCTCGCCGACCCTGCAATATCGGGTCAGGCGCAAGGACGGGGCCTGGGTCTGGCTGGAGGGGAGACCCCGGATCATCCGCGATCCACAGACCGGGGCGCCGGTCTCGATGCAGGATGTGGTGCGCGACATCACCAAGCGTAAAATGGCCGAGGTCGAGCTTCAACAGGCCCGGGCCGACGCCGAGGCCGCCGCCTCGGTCAAGTCGGAGTTCCTGGCCAATATGAGCCATGAGCTGCGCACGCCCCTGACGGCGGTTCTGGGTTTCACCCAGCTGATCGCGAACCAGCCCGAGCTGTCGGAGACCACTCGCCTGTTCACGCACAGCGCCTCGAACGCCGGCAAGGCGCTGCTGGCGACGGTCAATGACATCCTCGATTTCTCCAAGCTCGAAGCCGGGCAGGTCGAGATCAAGCCGGTCGCGACCTCACCGGCCCAACTGGCCCTGGACGCCTTGGACCTGTTCAGCCTGCAGGGCGCGGAAAAGGGCTTGCGGCTCGAGGTCGCCGGGATCGAGGCCTTGCCCGACCAGGTGGTGCTGGACCCCGAACGCGTGCGCCAGGTCCTGCTGAACTTCCTGGGCAATGCGGTGAAATTCACCGACGAGGGTCGGGTGTTGCTCGACGCCGTCTATGATCGCTCCACCCAGCGCCTGACCCTGTCGGTGACCGACAGCGGGCCCGGCGTGTCGCCCGACGTGCAGGCCCGGCTGTTCCAGCGCTTCTCCCAGATCGACGGTTCGACCACCCGCAACCATGGCGGCACGGGCCTCGGCCTGGCCATCTGCAAGGGCCTGATCGACGCGATGGGCGGCCAGTGCGGCCTGGAGAGCCAGGCCGGACAGGGGGCCCGATTCTGGTTCAGCATCGACGCCCCCGAGGCGATGGGCGTAACCCATGACATCGACTCGACGCCTTCCCGCGAGTTCCTTCTGCCCCGGGGCTGCCGGGTGCTGCTGGCCGATGACAACGCCTCGAACCGCGAGCTGGTGCGCGCCGTTCTCCAGGTGTTCGAGGTCGAGCTGCACACCGTGAACGACGGCCAGGCCGCGCTGAACGCCGCAAGCAGCGCGCCCTATGACGTCATCCTGATGGACTTGCGCATGCCGGTCCTCGACGGGGCCAGCGCGGCCCGACGCATTCGCCTCGAGGACGGGCCCAATGCCTCGGCCCCAATCCTGGCCTTCTCGGCCGAGACCGGGTTCCAGGCCGAGGAGGGCGTGTTCGACGCGGTTGTCTCCAAGCCCCTCGACGCCGGTGTTCTGGTCAAGGCGATCGCCGAGGCCATTGCTGGACAGCGGTTCGATGACGCGGCATGAGGTCCGGCCGCGTCTGATCCTGGTCGTGGACGACGATCGCGGCGTCCTTGACCTGATCGTCACCCGTCTGGCCCTGGCCGGCTATCGGACCGCCCGGGCGCGGGATGGCTGGGAGGCGATGGCGGGTATTCAGGCGTCGCGCCCGGACGCCATCCTGCTTGATATCAACATGCCGCATCTGGACGGGTTCGGCGTGCTGCGGCG
>NZ_PEGG01000127.1 GCF_002737765.1 Caulobacter sp. B11
CCTGGCGCTCGTCGCCGCCCTGGTCCAGGTGGCGGTGTTGCTGCGGGCCCTGGCCACCTGACCGTTTCGCACCGCTTGGACGATAGCCTAGGCCCGACCTGGAACCGTGACGCGATCGTCCAGTGAGGCGAGTACGGCTGCGTAGAGCGAGGCGACCTGCACGGGCTGGCGATCACGCCATCCATACCGGCTTGGGCATATTCTTCGAGATGATGGTCAAGCGTATTGGCGGTGAGGGCCAGGATGGGCGTGCGAGGCCGGCCTTCCCGAGCCTCCTTCAGGCGGATCAGGCGCGTCGCATCGATACCGTTCATGACCGGCATCTGTATGTCCATCAGGATCACGTCATAGGCGCCCGCGCCAAAGCGTTCGACGGCCTCGGCGCCATCGGTGACGAAATCCAGCTCACTCCCCAGGGGCTCAAGCAGGGCCTTGAGGACAAGCCGATTGGTCTCATTGTCCTCGGCCGCGAGGATTCTCAGATCCGGCCGTCGAGCGATCATGGCGATGGTCTCTGGCAGGGCGGGGCCTTGGTCGTCCAGCGCGCCTTGCAGCGGCAGGCGCAGCGAGAACCTTGATCCCACAGTCTCGGTGCTGACGGCCTCGATGTCGCCCCCCATCAACAGGGCCAGTTCCCGCGAAATCGCCAGTCCCAGGCCGGTGCCGCCCTGGCGGCGCGTCGACGACTCGTCGACCTGCGAAAACTTTTCGAACAGCCGATCGCGCTTGTCGGCGGGCACGCCGATGCCGTCGTCCTCGACGGCGATGACCATCATGTCGTCCTGACGCTCGGCCATCACCCGAACGCCGCCGCGTTCGGAGAACTTGATGGCGTTGGAGATGAGGTTGAGGAGGATCTGACGGATCCGCGCCGGGTCGCCCATCCAGCGGCCATTGGCTGATGGATGCAGGTGGGTCGACAGGGTCAGGCCTTTTGCGGCGGCCACATCGGCATAGGATCGACAGGCGCCCTTGATCAGGTCCGCGAGATCGAAGGCGATCTGCGAAACCTCCATGTGGCCGGCTTCGATCTTGGAGATGTCCAGCACGTCATTGAGGACCGCCAGCAGGCCCTCCCCGGAGCGAAGAATGGTCTTCACCCGCTCAGCCTGGGGGCGGCGAGATTGTCTCGCGACAGGGCCTGGGCCATGCCCAGAACGCCGTTCAGGGGGGTGCGGACTTCGTGGCTGATATTGGCGATGAATCGGGACTTTGCGACGCTGCTGGCCTGGGCCTTGTCGCGCGCGGCGATCAGTTCATTCATGGTCGAGCGCAAGGCGGCGTCATTCTGGCGAAGCCGCTGGAAAAGGGTCCTGATACGACGTCCAAGGGCGAAGATGACGGCCCCGAGGAGCAGCGCCACGAAGGCGAACACGCCGGCGCCGCCCTTGAGGATCTCGGCGCCAGGCCGCCGCACCCGCCAAAGAAGCGATCCGACGGAACGCCCCTCCGGACCGATCAAGTTGACGGATCCGAGGGTTTCGCCCGGCGCGGCCGAGAGCTGAAGCCGGCTCAGGTTCACCCCGTCTCCCAGGGCCGTCAGGTATCGCGCATCAAGCGTCACGCCCGTCGCGACCGCTACGGCGGGGGCTGGCCCAGCCGCATTGCCGCTGTTGGGCGCGACGGTCGATACGCCAATCAGATGGATCTTCCCGCCATCCCGCACAAAGGCTGACAGCCACACGACATTCCCGGACGCCGGCGGGCCTGGCGGCTCGACACCCGTGCGGCGCCGGAACTCTTTTCTCTGGGCGTCGCGCACCAAGGGCGCAGCCGCCGCGGCGATCGACTGATAGCTCGGCGGCGGCGCGACCCGTCCGTGGAGCGACCCGTAGATGGGCGTACCGGCGCTGTCGAAGACGAGAGTGAAGTCATGTTCGAAGGATGAACTGTAGTAGACACCCAGGTGTTGATCGACCCAATCGAGATCTATTGGCCCACGGACATGGGCATAGGCTTCGTTCCAGCTTGTGGCCGAGGCCGTTTCGGCCGCCATTCGCTGGAGAGCGGTGTTCAAGGTCCGCTGCGCCAGAGCCGTTTCTTGCACGGCCTCATAATAGTTCAGGGATCGCCAAGCGTAGACAAGCGAGCCGAGCCCGCCCAGAGCGACCAGACAGACCAAGGCAACAGACAGGGCGACTATGCCCTTCGCGCTCGCGGTGTCAGTGACCGGGCGCGCCGCGCTCATCTGTGCCTCATGACTGAAATCTCTCAGATTAGATCAGACGCACGCGAACCCGAGCGTCAAGGCCTTCAAAATGGTCGGACGGGAATTCGGCTGCGGCATAAGGACTCCCAGGCCCTCGCCGGACCTCTGAGGAATTTGGCCTCCTTCCTGGCGTGGCCGAGTCGCCGCTTCCCAGGGCGCGCTTCGGCGACCTAGGGTGGGGCCTGATGTTCAAGCCCCTCGCCCTGTTGGCCCCGGCGCTGATTCCGTCGTGGAACTTCTTCGACGTGATCGCGCCTTCGCCGCGCCTCGAATACGCCCTGGGGACCTCGGCCGCCGCCGCCGCCGGTCCGTGGCGGGCCTTTCGGCCCTTGCCGCCGCGGGTCGCGCCCCTGGAGATGCTGCGCCGGCTGGTGTGGAATCCGCGCTGGAACGAGACCCTGTTCCTGGTCAGCTGCGCCGAGCGGCTGATCAACCATCCGACCGCCCACAGCGAGGATGAGATCTTCCGCCGCCTGGCCGCCGACCTGGCCCGCGGGCCAGACCCCGAGGCCGGCAAGCCCTGGCTGAGCTTTCGGCTGGTGTTCCTGAGCCGCGAGGGCGAGGCGTTGGTCGAGACCGAGCTGTTCCGCGCCGCGCCGCGCCTTCGGGCCGACCTCCGATGAGCCTGGAGACCGCCGCCCGCCTGAGCGAGATCCTTCTGGCCCTGGCCCTGATCCAGCAGAGCCTGGAGCACCTGCGCGGCGGCCGCGACGAGCAGATCCTGTTCCTGACCCGGATCGGCCTGTGCGGTCTGGTGATCGCCGGGCTGGCCTCGCCCTGGCCGCTGGTCGCCCTGGCCGGGCTGTCGCTGCTGATCCTGCAGCGCTTCCAGGGGCCCTATAATGGCGGCAGCGACCGCATGGGCCTGCTGGCCCTGTGGTGCCTGACCCTGTCGCGGCTGATGCCCAGCCTGGCCCTGCGCGAGCTGGTCTTCGGCTATCTGGCCGCCCAGCTGGTGCTGTCCTACGTGATCTCCGGCGGGGTCAAGATCGTCAATCCGGACTGGCGCAGCGGCCGGGCCCTGCGCGACGTCTTCCAGTTTTCGGCCTATCCGGTCGCCGAGAACCTGCGCCGCCTGGCCGAGCGCCCGCGGCTGCTGCGGGCGATGTCCTGGGCGGTGATGCTGTTCGAGCTGGCCTTTCCCCTGGCCATGGTTTCACGCGTCAGCCTTGTCGTGGCTCTGGCGGTCGCGGCGAGCTTCCACCTGGCCAATGCCTGCCTGTTTGGCCTCAACCGCTTCTTCTGGACCTGGCTGGCGGTCTATCCGGCCATCCTGTGGCTGCAGGCCCGGCTGGTCTGAGACCGGCCGGGCCTGGCGCTCGGCGCCTCAGTGATTGTGGCGCGGCAGCTTGGCCGCCAGGTCCTGGTACTTGACCGCGAACTCCAGCACCGCCCCGGCGTCCAGCTGGCCGGTCTGGGCGCGGTAGATCTCCTGCCAGGGGGTCATGGACTCGGGAATCGGCGGCAAGCCGTCCTTGCGGCGTTCGGCGATGGTCGCTTCGTCCACCAGGGCGTCGCAGCGGCCGGTGTTGAGGTCGACGCGGATCAGGTCGCCGGTGCGCAGCCAGGACAGCCCGCCGCCCACCGCGCTCTCGGGCGAGGCGTTGAGGATCGAGGGGCTGTCGGCGGTGCCCGACTGGCGCCCGTCGCCCAGGGTCGGCAGGCTCATGATCCCCTTCTTCAGCAGGTGATCGGGCGGCTGCATATTGACCACCTCTGCCGAGCCGGGCCAGCCGATCGGGCCCGCCCCGCGGATCACCAGCATGGTGTTCTCGTCGATGGCCAGGGCCGGGTCGTTGATGCGGGCGTGATAGTCGTCGGAGCCGTCGAACACCACCGCCCGGGCCTCGAAGATCCCCTCGCGGCCCGGCTCTGACAGGTAGCGGGCCCGGAAGGCCGGGCTGATGACGCTGGTCTTCATGATCGCGAAGTCGAACAGGTTGCCCTTCAGCACCAGGAACCCGGCCCGTTCGCCCAGCGGCTGGGCATAGGGGAAGATCACCTCGCGGTCCTTGGTCTCGCGGCCCTCGAGGTTCTGGGCCAGGGTCTGGCCGGTGACGGTCATGCAGTCGCCGTGCAGGCGGCCGTTCGCCAGCAACTCCCACAGCACCGCCGGCGCGCCGCCGGCCCGGTGGAAGCGCTCGCCCAGATACTGTCCGGCCGGCTGCATGTTGACGATCAGCGGAATGTCATAGGCCGCCCGCCAGTCGTCGGGGGTGATCTCGATCCCGGCGTGGCGGGCCATGGCGACGATGTGCGGCTGGGCGTTGGTCGAGCCGCCGGCCGCCGCCACCAGGGCGATGGCGTTCTCGAAGGCCTGCTTGGTCAGGATGTCCTTGGGTTTGACGTCGTCATAGGCCAGGTCGACGATCCGCTGGCCGGTGCGATAGGCCATCTGGCCGCGCTCGCGATAGGGGGCCGGAATGGCCGCGCAGCCGGTCAGGGACAGGCCCAGCGCCTCGGCCACGGCGTTCATGGTCGAGGCGGTGCCCATGGTGTTGCAGTGGCCGGCCGAGGGGGCGCTGTCGGCGGCGCGGGCCAGGAACTCGGCCTCGTCGATCTCGCCGGCCGCCAGCTTGCGGCGCGAGCGCCAGATCACCGTGCCGGAACCGACCAGCTCGCCGTCATGCCAGCCGTCCAGCATCGGTCCGCCCGACAGCACGATGGCCGGGATGTTGACCGTGGTGGCGGCCATGATCCCGGCCGGGGTGGTCTTGTCGCAGCCGGTGGTCAGGACCACCGCGTCGATCGGATAGCCGTGCAGGATCTCGACCAGGCCCAGATAGGCCAGGTTGCGGTCCAGGGCTGCGGTCGGACGACGGCAGTTCTCGAAGATCGGGTGGACCGGGAACTCCATTGGGATGCCGCCGGCGTCGCGGACGCCGTCACGGATGCGGCTGACCAGGTCCAGGTGGATGCGGTTGCACGGCGACAGGTCGCTGCCGGTCTGGGCGATGCCGATGATCGGCTTGCCGCTACGCAGCTCTTCGGGCGTGATCCCGTAGTTCATGAACCGCTCCAGATAGAGGGCGGTCATGTCGATATGGTCGGGATTGTCGAACCAGTCGCGCGAGCGGAACCGGCGGGGGGGCGTTCAGGGGAGCTCAAGGCGCACCTCGTACTGGGGCTGGCCGGCCACGGCCACATCGACGGCGAACAGGCCGCCTGAGAGCGGACAGGCGTCCAGTTCGGCCGGGCTCATCCTTTGCGGGCGGTGGTGAGATAGAGGGTCTTCAGATTGGGGCCGCCGAAACAGGGCTTGGTGACATGGGGCGCGGGCAGGGCGATGCGGTCGACGATCTGGCCTTCGGGCGAGAAGCGCAGCACGCCGGCGCCGCCCCACAGGGCGGTCCAGACATAGCCCTCGCTGTCGACCACCGAGCCGTCGGGCCAGGCCTTGTCGATCTCGACCTGGGCGAAGACGCGCTTATTGGTCAGGTCGCCGTGGGGATCGACATCATAGGCCCAGATGGTCTTGGCCAGCGTGTCGGTGTGGTAAAAGGTTCCGCCGTCCGGGCTTATGGCCGGGCCATTGGTGATGCAGACGCCGTCGTCCTGTTTCACCGTCTCGCCGTCGACGGTCAGCCGGTAGAGCGCGCCGCTGTCGACCGCCTCGCCGTCATGCATGGTGCCGAACCACAGCCGGCCCTGCGCGTCGACGGTGGAGTCGTTGGGACGGTTGTCCAGCTCGGGCGGCTCGATCTCGCCGATCAGGTCGAAGGCGCCGGTGTCGGCGTCGAACCGATGCAGGCCGCTCTTCAGCCCGCCAGGAAGCCGCCGCCGGCCACGGGCGCGACGAAGGAGACCTGATCGGGGCGGTGAAGCTCCTGCGATCGCCCGTCGCCGGGTCGAAGCGGTGGACGCTGTGGCCCTTGATGTCGACGAACCACACCGCCTCGCCATGCCAGATCGGCCCCTCGCCGAGGGTGGCTTGCAGATCCCAGACGCAGGTCGGTTCGGGCATGGGTGCGTTCCTTCAGTAGCCATCGCCGTATACCCCCTCCGGCCCTCCGGGCCACCTCCCCAGAGGGGGAGGATCTTCGCCGCGCCCGCCAGATGCTCCCCCTCTGGGGGAGCTGTCGTGAAGCGACTGAGGGGGTTTTCGCGCCCTATCGCCAACCGGCGTCGATCCAGTACTCATGACCCGTGCACAGGGCCGCGTCGTCCGAGGCCAGGAACAGCACCAGGGCGGCCACGTGGTCGGGCAGGATCCGGCCCTTCAGGCACTGGGCCTTGACGATCTGCGCTTCCCCTTCGGGCGTGTACCACTGCTCCTGGCGCTTGGTCTTGACGTTGCCGGGCACGACGCAGGTGACGCGGATGTCGTCGGGGCCCAGCTCGCGCGCCAGGGCCCGGGTCATGCCCTCGACGCCGGCCTTGGCGGTCTCGTAGAGCACTAGGTCGGGCAGGCCCAGATGCCAGCTGATCGAGCCGAAATTGATGATCGCCCCGCCGCCCCGCCGCTTCATGCCGGGGGCGGCGGCCTGGGCCGCGAACAGCATGTGGCGCAGGTTCACGCCGATGCGGTTGTCCCAATAGGCCGGGGTGATCTCGGCCAGGCCGTGGCGGTCGTCATTGCCGGCGTTGTTGACCAGGATGTCGATGTCGCCGATCTGGGCGAAGGCCGCCGTCAGGGCGTCGAGATCCATCAGGTCGCAGGACCTGTAGACCGGCGCGATGGCGGCGTCGGGCGTCAGCCGGTCCACCAGGGCCAGGGAGGCGGCCTCGGCTATGTCGAGAAAGATCACTTCGGCGCCCTGGCGCACGAAGCCGGCGGTCAGGCCCGCGCCGATGCCGCTGCCGCCGCCGGTGATGACGACCCGCTTGCCCTTCAGGCTGGGATAGAGGGCTGAGGACATGCGGCTTACGACCACGAATACGAGGTTTTGGTCTGGGTGAAGAACTCGACCGCCGCGAAGCCCTGCTCGCGGGCCCCGTAGCTGGAGCCCTTCGAGCCGCCGAACGGCACGTGATAGTCGACCCCGGCGGTGGCCAGGTTGACCATGGTCATGCCGGCCCGGGCGTGGCGCTGGAAGTGGCGGGCATGTTTCAGGCTGGTGGTGGCGATGCCGGCCGAGAGCCCGAACTCGGTATTGTTGGCGACCTCGAGGGCCTCCTCATAGGACTTGACCCGGAGGGTCGAGGCCACGGGGCCGAACACCTCCCCGGTATTGATCCGCATCGACGGGTCGGTGTCGGTGATCAGGGTCGGCTGCACGTACCAGCCCGGGGTCGGGAGCGTCAGCCTCTGGCCGCCGGTGACCAGGCGGCCGCCCTCGCCGGTGGCGATGTCGATATAGCGGTAGCTGGTCTCCATCTGGTCCTCGCTGACCGCCGGCCCGATCTGGGTGTCGGGGTCAAGGGCGTTGCCGACCCGCAGCGCGGCGACCTTTTCCGCCAGCAGGGCCACGAAGCGGTCATGGACGCCGTCCTGGATGATCAGCCGCGAGGAGGCGGTGCAGCGCTGGCCGGTGGCGAAATAGGAGCCGTCCAGGGCGATGGCCACGGCCCGTTCCAGGTCGGCGTCGTCGAGGATGATCAGCGGGTTCTTGCCGCCCATCTCCAGCTGAACCCGGGCCTGGCGCGCCATGGCGGCGACCCCGACCTGGGCGCCCACGGCCTGCGAGCCGGTGAACGACACGCCGTCGACGTCCGGGTGCTTGACCAGGGCGTCGCCCATCGCCCCACGCCCGAACAGCATGTTGAACACTCCGGGCGGGGCGTCGCAGGCGGCGAAGATGTCGGCCAGGGCCGAGGCGGTGGCCGGGGTCAGGCCGGCGGGCTTGATGACCACGGTGTTGCCGAAGGCCAGGGCCGGGGCGGCCTTCCAGGCCGGGATGGCGATCGGAAAGTTCCAGGGCGTGACCAGGGCGAAGACGCCCACGGCCTGGCGATAGGTCTGGATCTCGACGCCGGGGCGGGTGCTGTCCAGGTTCTGGCCGTGGCGGCGCAGGGCCTCGCCGGCGAAATACTTGAAGATGCGGCCGGCCCGGACGGTCTCGCCGATCCCCTCGGCCAGGGTCTTGCCCTCCTCGCGGGCCAGCAGGCGGCCGATCTCGGCGCCGCGGGCGATGATCATCGTTCCGACCTTGTCCAGCAGGTCCGAGCGCACCTCGGGCGAGGCGTCCGACCAGGCCGGGAAGGCCTTGCGGGCCGCGGCGACGGCGGCGTCGACCTGCGCCTGACCGCCGTCGGCCATCCGGGCGACGATGTCGTGGATGTTGGACGGGTTGAGGCTCTGGCTCGGCGTGTCGCCGGCGACGCGTTGGCCGCCGATGAAGTGATGCAGGGTGTCGGTCATGGCTGGACGTTTCTTCAACTAGAGCAGGCCGCGGGCGGCGAGATTGCGGATCAGGGCCCCGACCCCGAAGGTCCAGGGCGCGGCGGTGTCGCAGGTGACGACCTCGTTCTCGAGCACGCCAAGCCTGGGCGTCGCCACTCGAACCCGGTCGCCGGGCTTGTGGGTGAAGCCCTGGCCGGGTGTGTCGCGGTCCTGGATCGGGGCGAACATGGTGCCCAGGAACAGGGCGAATCCGTCCGGATACTGGTGCTGGGCGCCATGGGCCTGACCGGCCAGCTCGACCGGGTCGCGGCTGATCAGGGCCATGTTGCTGGCCCCGTTCAGCACGAAATCGTCGTGGCCGGTGATCCGCAGCGACACCTCGGCCGAACGGACGTCGTCGAGGCCGAAGGTCGGATCGAACAGCCGCGCGAACGGGCCGATGGCGCAGGAGGCGTTGTTGTCCTTGGCCTTGCTGAGCAGCAGGGCCGAGCGGCCCTCGAAGTCGCGCAGATTGACGTCATTGCCAGGGCGGCGCCACGGATCGTCCCGGCCCCGTCGCACAGCAGCACGATCTCGGGCTCGGGATTGTTCCAGTGACTGTCGGCCCGCACGCCGACCTGCTCGCCCCAGCCCATCGCCGACAGGATCGGGCCCTTGGTGAAGATCTCGGCGTCGGGGCCGATGGCCACTTCCAGATATTGCGACCACAGGCCGTCGGCGATCAGGGCCGCCTTCAGGCGCGCCGCGCCCTCCGAGCCCGGCTGGACGCCGCGCAGGTCGCCGCCCATGCGCTCGGCCAGCTGGGCGCGGATCTTCAGGGCCTCGGCGGCGTCGCCGCGCGCCCGCTCCTCGATCACCCGCTCCAGGGTCGAAACCGCGAAGGTGACCCCGGCGGCCTTCAGCACCTGCAGATCGACCGGGGTCAGCAGCCGCACGTCGGCCTCGTTCGACGGTTCCCAGACCGCGCGAAGGTCGAAGGCCTCCAGCGGGCCCTTGTCGACCCCGGGGGGGATGAGAGCGGTTTCGGCGAAGGCGTTGAGCAGGTCGGCGGTGGTCGGGGCCAGGGCGCTGACATCCTCGACCCGGCCGCCGCGCACCAGCACCGGGGTCGGGCCCGCGCCGAAGTCCATGCGGCCCAGCAGGACGGCGTCACGCCAGTCGTCCGGAAGCCAATCCACAATGCCCAACCGCGTCGCCTTCCCCTTCGAACGTCCGGGCCGTCTCGGCGGCCCCGCGTTCGTGTCTTGAGGGGTGATTGTTAGCGCTAACATGCTGCGCCACGCAAGCCCTCCGCGCGGGCCGCGTCCGGCGCGGCCGGGTCGGATCAGGTCGGGATCGGCGCCGGGCCGGTGGACTCCCGCACGATCAGGGTGTGCGGATGCACGATCTGCCGGGGCTCGCCCGCGCCGCCGCGCTTGCGGCGGATCTCCGCCAGCACGAGGTCGACGGCGGCCCGGGCCATGGCGGCGATCGGCTGGTGGATGGTGGTCAGGGCCGGCCAGATATTGGCGGCGATCGAGGTGTCGTCGAAGCCGACGATCGAGACGTCGCCCGGCACGTCCAGGCCCAGGCGGTGGGCCAGGCCGGCGGCGGCGGCGGCCATGTCGTCATTGCCCGCCACGATGGCGGTGGGCCGCTGGCCGGTCGTCAACAGGCGTTCGGCCGCTTCAAGCCCTGAGCGATAGGTGAAAAAGCCCTGCTCGACCCGGCAGGCGGCGGGGTCGATCCCGGCCTCGGCCAGGGCTTTGAGGCAGCCGTCCAGCCGCTGCTGGCTGGCCGACTGGTTGGGGTGGCCCTTGATCACCCCGAAGCGCCGGTGTCCCAGGGCCAGAAGGTGCCGGGTCAGCTCATAGGCGGCGGCCTGATTGTCGATGCGGATGGTGGCCATGTCGGGGCTCTCCCCGCCCGGGGCCATGGCCACGGCGGCGGCGCCGGCGGCCCGGACCTCGGCCAGAACCTGCGGCGACTCGCACAGCGGCGGCGGCAGGATCAGACCGTCGACCCCGGTCCGCAGCAGGCGGGTCAGGGTGGCGCCGGCCAGTTCCGACGCCGAGCATTTCTCGATCACCAGCTGGGCCCCGGTGCGGCTGCTCTCGTCCAGGGCCCCGACCAGCAGTTCCGACAGATAGCCGGTCGAGGGGTTGTCATAGAGCAGGCCGATCCGGGCCGGGGCCGACCCGGCCAGGCTGCGGGCGGCGGGATTGGGCGCGTAGTTGAGGTTGCGGATGGCGGTTTCGACCAGGGCCCGGGTCTCGGCCCGCACCGTGCTCTCCCGGTTGATCACCCGCGACACGGTCATCGGCGACACCCCGGCCAGGGCCGCGACGTCGCGGATCGTCGCGCTCTGGGTGGTGCGACGGCGCTGACGTTCGATGGGTGCGGTCATGTACTCGGTCCCTGACGGCGGCGAATCTAGACCGCTTTGGGTCCGAAACGGAAGCGAGGCGGGCTTTGCGGCCGGTCGGCGGGAGCGTAAGGCAGGGCCATGGCTCCCTTTGGCGCGATGATCCTGTGCGGCGGCGGCTCGCGGCGCATGGGCCGCGACAAGGCCCTGCTGCGGCTGGACGGCGTCCGGGCGGTCGAGGTCGTGGCCGATCTGGCGCGGGCGGCGGGCGCGGCGGCGGTGCTGACGGCCGGCGCCGACCATGGCCTGGACTGGGTCCCCGATCCGTCGCCGGACGCTGGACCGGTCGGCGGGGTGCAGGCGGGCTGGCGGCCCTGGTCGAGCGCGGCCTGCATCGCGCCCTGGTCCTGGCCGTCGACGCCCCGACCCTGACCCTGGCCGATCTGACCCCCTTGCTGACCGCCGGGTCGCCGGGCGCGACCTATGAGGGGCTGCCGGTCCCGATGGTGCTCGACATCGCCGCCGTGCCGCGCGAGGCGGCGGCGTCCTGGCCCCTGGTCCGACTGGTCGAGCGGGCGGGCCTGGCGCGGCTGTCGTGGCCCGGAAGCGGCCCGGTCCCGGCTTCGCGGCGCCAATACCCCGGAAGAATGGGCGCGGATCGCGCGGCCCTAGCCCGTAACGGGGCGGAGGAGTGGCCTAATAGACGTCCCGGCGATAGCGGCCCTCGTCCGTCAGGCGCTCGAGGGTCTCGGCGTCGAGGATGGTCGCCAGGGCCGCGTGGACCTCGCCGGCCATGCCCTGCAGCGAGCCGCAGACATAGATCGCCGCGCCGTCGGCCGCCCAGGACCGCACCGCCTCGGGCGGCGGCCAGCAGGCGATGCTGCACATAGACCTTCTCGGCCTGATCGCGGGAGAAGGCCAGGTCCAGCCGGGCGATGTGGCCGGCGTCGCGCCAGGCCTCGATCTCGGCTTGCAGGAAATAGTCATGGGCGATGGTGCGCTCGCCGAAGACTAGCCAGT
>NZ_PEGG01000128.1 GCF_002737765.1 Caulobacter sp. B11
GCCGAGGTCGCCCTTGAGGCCGGCCGCGATGGTCGAGTCCGCGATGTCCGTGGCGATGATCGGCAGGAAGCCGTTGGGATAGATCGAGGCGACCGGAACCTGGCGGGAATCGCCGACGATACGCGGGAACGCCGCGCTGGCGCCCTCGCGCTTCTGATAGCCCGCCCAGCCATAGGCGGTGATGGCGTCGCTGACCGGCAGGCCGGCGTTCAGGTACACCGTCGAATCCGTGACCTCGGCGTCGCCGTAGCGCGAGGTGATGCGGGCCGGCGTGACACGAACGTCGATGTCGCCGCGGCTGGTCGGCTCACGGTCGCGATACTCGGCCGAAACGGTCAGGAAGCCGTCGGCGCCCAAGGGCAGGCCTTGCCAGCCCGAGATCGTCACGGTCTGACCGTCATTCTCGTCGCGACCATCGGTATTGCGAGCGGTCTTCACGTTGGTGGCGTAGCGGCCGACATTGAGCGAGGCCCCGCCGCCCGAACGGGCTTCGCGCAGGCGAAGATTGATGACGCCGGCGATGGCGTCGGAACCGTACTGGGCCGAGGCGCCGTCGCGCAGGACTTCGACGCGGTCCAGGGCGATGGTCGGGATGGCGTTCAGGTCGACGGCGGCCGAGCCTCGGCCGATCGAGCCGTTGACATTGACCAGGGCGGTGGCGTGACGACGCGTGCCGTTGACCAGAACCAGGGTCTGATCAGGCGAAAGGCCGCGCAAGGTGGCGGGACGGATGTGGTCGGTGCCGTCGGTGATCGCCGGGCGCGGGAAGTTGATTGAAGGGGCCAGGGTCGACAGCGATTGGGCCAGTTCGGTGGTACCCGTGCGGGTCAGGGCCTTTTCGTTGACCACGTCGACCGGCGCCAGGGTGTCCAACCGGGTTCGGCCAGCGATGCGGGTGCCGGTGACGACCACCTGATCGACTTCGGACTCGTCAGGAGTGGTCTGGGCCTGGGCGAATCCGGCGGTGCAAAGCAAGGCGCCCGCCGAGGCGGCGGCAAGCAGAAGATGGCGACTGGACATACGGTATTTTCCCTCTGGCCACGGAGGCTTGGCGCCCCGTTCGTTTTTTTGCCAGTGGTGATGAAGCGCCCGTCTGCACGCTTCGTAAACTGAGTTTTTGTTGGGGCGGTCAAAGAAAAACGGCGCGGATTGCTCCGCGCCGTTTCAGTCCTTCCAATCCCGTTAGGGATCAGGACTCGTAGTGGTCGCCTTCGAACGAACCAGCACCACCGGCCGCCATGTCGGAGGCGGCTTCGGCGTCGGCTGCGCGATCTTCCTCGAATTGAGCGGCGACGACGTCTTCACCGCGCGACTGGCGCTCGGCTTCGTCGGCGCTGCGCGCGATGTTGAGGGTGACCGTGACGGTCACTTCAGCGTGCAGCTTCACCTTCACTTCGTGGACGCCTAGCGTCTTGATCGGCTTGTCCAGCACGATCATCGAACGATCGACCTTGCCGCCGCCGGCCTTGATGGCGTCGGCGACGTCGCGACCCGCGACCGAACCGTACAGCTGGCCGCTTTCGCCAGCCTGACGGATCATCACGTATTGCGTACCGTCGAGCGCATCGCCAGCGGCGCCGGCGGTCTCGCGGTTCTTGACGTTGCGGGCTTCGATTTCAGCGCGCTGAACATCGAAGCTCTTCAGGTTGGCGGAGTTGGCGCGCAGGGCCTTGTGGCGCGGCAGCAGGAAGTTACGGGCGAAGCCGTCCTTCACCGTGACGATGTCGCCAAGGACGCCGGTGCCGTCCACGCGTTCGAGCAGAATGACTTTCATCGTGGGATCTCCCTTACTTCACGACGTAGGGGAGCAGAGCCAGGAAGCGGGCGCGCTTGATGGCCTTGGCCAGTTCGCGTTGCTTCTTGGCCGACACCGCGGTGATGCGCGACGGCACGATCTTGCCGCGCTCGGAAACGTAGCGCTGCAGGAGCTTGACGTCCTTGTAGTCGATCTTCGGCGCGTTGGAGCCCGAGAACGGGCAAACCTTGCGGCGACGGAAGAACGGGCGGCGGGCGGCGCCGGCAGCGGGAGCGCCGGCTTCGGGAGCAGTGGTATCGGTCATGATTTCTCTTCTCCCTTACGCGGCCGGCGCGAAGTCTTCGCGCGGGCGCTCGGAGCGCTCGCCACGTTCGCGGTCACGACGGGCCAGAACCGGCGACAGTTCCAGATCCAGCTCTTCCACGCGGATGGTCATGAAGCGCAGAACGTCTTCATTGATCAGCAGCTGGCGCTCGACTTCCTTGACCGCCGGCGCCGGAGCGTCGATGGCGAGCAGGGAATAGTGGCCCTTGCGGTTCTTCTTGATGCGGTAGGTGAGGTTGCGCAGGCCCCAGTATTCGATCTTGGCGATGTGACCGCCGCCTTCTTCGATCAGGGCTTTGATTTGCTCATTCAGAGCTTCGGCCTGTTGCGGCGAGATATCCTGCCGCGCGATGACCACGTGTTCGTAGAACGCCATGTTTTCCTTCTTCCGGCTTGGAGGGCGGCGCGATCGACGGCGGAAGTCCGTCAGTCACGATGGTTCCGGCGCGACAAGCGGGAAATCCCGACCCGTGAGGGCTGCGCGCAAGACCGCCTTCCATGAGAGCGCGCGCTTCTACAGCAAAGGCGGGTCCTAGGCAAGCAAGCCTCGCGACGGGCTGGAATGCGTCGTCGGGGTCAGGCGCCCGTCTTTCGGGTCAGGCGGGGCCCGGTGGCCTTTAGCCCCGCGCGGCGCCGTGCTATCGGCGACCGATGCGGCGTCTTATTACCTCCCTGCTGATCCCGACGTTCGGGCTCGTCTCGCCGGCCCTTGCCGAGGTGATCAAGCCTCCGAAGCTGTCGGTTTCGGCGGAAGATGGCCGTCTTGCCGGCTATTCGGCCACCTTGCCGCTGGACCTGTCGACGGATGGCGAGAAGGCCCTGTTCACCGCCAAGGTGGCGGGCAGCCCGGAGCATCCAACCTATAATCTCGACCTGAACCTGGCCGACAGGCCCCGGGATGGCGTCCTGTCGGGGCGGACCGTGGGTTTGAGCGCGACCTGGAATGACAAGGAGGCCGCCATACGGTCATCCCTGGCGCGGTCGTTCGGCTTTGGGCTGCTGCCCCGCGCCAACTATATCCGCGTGTCGATGGATATGGACGCCGCCCAAACCCTTTGGCTCCGCGATCAGTCGCCTCTGGCGCGGGCCAGCGTCCGTTCGACCCTGACGCTTGATGGGCATTCCCTGGCGGCCATTTCGTTCGGCGGCGGAAGTCTTGGCGACGAGGGCGTCGACTTCAGCCTGACGCGGCCCTTCGATCTTCCGGCCGAATTCACGGTCAGCCTGCGCGCCGACAGCGAAGCCCAGACCGGCCGCCTCAAGGACGGCCGCGTCATGGTCAGGCTGGTGAAGGCCCGGTTCTAGCGATCGCCTTTCGGCGCGCCGCCTGCGCGAACCGTTCCAGATAGGTCGGGTCCTCGGTGCCCATCAGCTGGTCCCACCAGGTGAAATAGAGTCCGTAATTATAGCCCGCCCGCGCGTGATGCAGGTCGTGATGAGTCACGCTGGTTAGCCACGGCAGCAGCGGTCGCCCGTCCTTTCGGGCCGGGAATAGCTCGTAGCCGCTGTGCCCCAGGGTGTTGCGGGCGATCTGGTGCAGAACGAACAGGCCCACCACCGGCCACTGGGTGGGAACCGTGATCATCCACAGCGGCACGAACAGCGCATTGATCGCCGCCTCGCCGAGATCGAAGCTGTAGGCCGTGAAGGGCGAGGGATTGTTCGACCGGTGATGGCGTCGGTGAAACCCGCGGAACAGTCGCCGATCATGGATCAGGCGGTGGGTCCAATAGAACCAGGCGTCATGGCCGATGATCATCAGGACCAGGCTGGTCCAGAACCACACGGGACCCAGCTCACGGGCGATATAGGGGCCGGGCAGAAGGCCGGCGCGGAACAGGCCGAAGGTGATCAGGCCAAAGGTCGAAAAGATGGCCACAGACCGGATCGAGACCAGCAGTTCGACCAGCATCTGTCGCGGCGGCGGTCGATCGGGACGTATCTTGCGGTGGGCCAGGGCGCGGGCCATCACGACCCACAGGGTCAGCCAGACCCCGACCGAGAAGATCAGGTAGCGCAGCACATCGGCCTGCATGTTGCGCAGCCACTGATGCAGAAAATCGGCGAGGTCGGGAAAGGTCATGGACGGCTCCGGGGTGTTCAGCTCACCACCAACCCGCCAGATGATCGTCCCGGTGTCGCGCCGATGGCGAAATCAGGTGGACTTGTCGGATTTCAATGGGCGTTCGCGGGTTTCGACCAGCCGCAGCCGGGGGGCGCCGCAGGCCTGTTGCCGCCAGGCTGTCGGGGTGACGCCGACAGCGGCCCGGAAGGCGCGGTTGAAGGGGCCCAGCGACGCGAATCCAAGATCATAGGCGATCGTCGAAACCGGCTTGAGAGCCAGGTTCGGATCCGACAAGGCCTCCTTTGCGGCGGCGATGCGCCGGCTGTTGACGTAGTCGGCGAAGTTTCGGTGGCCCAGGGTCCCATTGATCAGCCGACGCAGCCGGTGTTCGGGCGCGCCGACCAGGGCGGCCAGAGCGCCGATCGACAGGTCTTCCCCGCGCCAGACCTCGTCCTGGCCCATGGCCTGGTTCAAGCGGTTGAGGACGAGGCGGTCGGCCGGGCTGAGATCGCCGGCCTCGACGGTCGGCATGGCGATCGCCGGACCGGCGCTGGCGGGCGTCGCCACCAGCAGCGGCTCCACTCTAAGCAGGGCGACGGCCGTGGCGATGCTCAGCCCCGCCAGGGAAAGGGCTTGAACCATGGCGGGGTCAAAGGGCGCGGCGCTCAGGGACCAGCCGAAATCGCAGGCCGCCTGCACCAGGACGTACCCTGCGCTGGCGGCCGCCAGAGGGGCGCGCAGCCGGCGCCTCTGGTCAACCAGATCCCCGCGCCAGCCGCGCCAGGCGATGCTGAGCACGTGGATCACCAAGACCACCGAGGTGACTCCGTAGACTGGCCAGGACCAGCGGCCGACAGAAGCGGGGGCGAAGGCGCCGATCAGCCAGAAGCCGAACATCAGGGCGACCGGGGCGAAACGCCAGGGCGTCAGGGCCGGCTCGTCCTCGAACAGGTTGACGGCGAACAGCCAGAAGACGCCGGTACCGGTCACTGACAGAGCCCAGGCCAGCAGACTCGGGTGCTGGCTGCCGCTCCAGCTGTCGATCACATGGGCGATGGCGCAGACGAAAAACGCGACGCCGATCCAGCGCACAGGAGTCAGTTTGCGGCTGGCGGCCAGGGCCGCGCCGGTGGCGGCGAAGCCGCCGATCGCGACGCCACGCGCCATGCCCTCAAGGAGGATTGGATCCGTCATGGCTCAAAATCGACCAAATCCTCGCGACGCGCCAGCCGCGAGGATGGTCGAAACCGAAAAGCTGTGGCCGAAACTACTTTGCGGCCTTGAAGGCTCTCACGGCCTCCATGGTCTTGGTGACATGGCCCGCGAAGTTGCCGTCGGTGTAGGCCATCAGGATCTTGCCCTCGGGCGAGATGACGTAGGACGTGCGATTGGACCAGCCGCCGGGCATCGGCATAGCCACGTCATAGCTCTTGATCAGGCCCGGAGGCGCGGCGGCGACGGCGAACTTGTCCCGGCAGTGCTCCTTGGAGAAGGCCTTGATCTTGTCGACATTGCCGGCCGTGACGCCGATCACGGTGGCGCCGAGCTTCTCGAATTCAGGCGTGGCCTCGGCGAACTCGTGCGCCTCGGCGGTGCAGCCGGACGTGTAGGCGGCCGGGAAGAAGTAGAGCACCACCGGCCCCTTCTTGCGGACCTTGGCGAGGTCGAAGGCGAAATCCTTGCCCGCCAGGGCCGCTTGGCCTTGAAGTCGGGGGCCTTGTCGCCCGCTTTCAGCGCGGCGAGCGCGGGGAGGCCGACAGGACGAGGA
>NZ_PEGG01000129.1 GCF_002737765.1 Caulobacter sp. B11
ACCGGCGTCCAGCCCCTGGACCGGGTCATCTCCAGCGCCGGCGGCCCTGACCCTGGCTCGCTGGACGGCCTGGAACTGAAGGCCGCCCCCGGCGTGTTCGTGGCCGGCGAGATGCTCGACTGGGAGGCTCCGACCGGCGGCTATCTGCTGCAGGCCTGTTTCGCCACCGGCGTGGCGGCGGCGCGGCAGGTCCTGGCGCGGCTAGGTTAGGGAGCCTTCCACGCCATTTGCGGAGGTCTTGCGATCGCGGCTAGCCTAGCCCGCGTTTTCGCAGGGGAGGGGCCACATGGCGGACGAGAAGGTGAAGGGCCCGGCGTCCTATTTCCCGTCGATCGAGAAGACCTATGGGCGACCGGTCGCCGACTGGCAGGCCTTGGTCCGCGCGGGCTACCCGGCCAAACACATGGCCCTGGTGGCCATGCTGAAGGCCGAACATGGCCTTGGACACGGGCACGCCAACGCCATTGTCGCCCACACCCTGGCTCAGGATGGTCTGAAATAGGGGCCGGGGCCGGCAGGGACTCAGTTCTCCCGGATCGCCGTTCTTGTTCTCACGCAACGAACCAGGCGTTGTTACAGTTTATGGGGTCAGCGGGATAACCGCTCTAGCAAGGATCACGTCCATGACACGAGTTCTCGAAGGCAAGGTCGCCGTCATCACTGGCGCGGCCGGGGCGATCGGCATGGCGACCTCCAGGCTCCTGGCCGAGCGCGGCGCGACCGTCGTGGCCGTCGACAGGCCCGGAACCGACTGGTCCAAGCTGACGGCCGCCTTGCCCCAGGGCTCACGGCTGGTCACGGCCGAGGCCGACGTCACCGACGAGGCGTCGGTCAAGGCCTATGTCGACAAGGCCAAGGCCGAGTGCGGCCGGATCGACATCTTCTTCAACAACGCCGGCGTCGAAGGCCCCGTCCAGCCGATCGAATCCTATCCCCTGGACGCCTTCATGCAGGTGCTGGGCGTCAACGTGGCCGGGGTGTTCCTGGGACTGAAATATGTGCTGCCGGTGATGTACGCCCAAGGCGCGGGCAGCATCATCAACACCTCCAGCGTCGCCGGCCTGACCGGCGCGGCCGGCATGGCCGGCTATTGCACGTCCAAGCACGCCGTCGTGGGCGTCACGCGCGTGGCGGCGATCGAAGCTGCGTCCAGGGGCGTGCGGGTCAATTGCGTCAATCCCGGCCCGATCGAGAGCCGGATGATGCAGTCGATCAACACCGGCCAGTCGGGCGACCCCAAGCTCGCCCATGAGCAGATCAGCAACGCGGTGCCGGCCAAGCGCTATGGCACGCCCGAGGAGGTCGCGGGCCTGGTGGCCTTCCTGGCCTCCGACGACTCGACCTATTGCAACGGCGGCGTCTACACCGTCGACGGCGCGCTGACCGCCGCCTGACCGACCCGGTCCCGGCGCGGCCTGCTGGCCGCGCTGGGCGCTTCGTGTCGGGCCCTGTTGATATCCCGCCCCAAACCGTCTATACGCCGCCCCTTCTCCGTCGGGTTCGCCCGGCGAAGACCTGTTTGTGAACAGCGGGGCGTGGGGTCACCAACGCCGTAACTGAGGAAGAGCCCTTCCTCACCGTCGGGAGACAGGGATGGACAAGCCCACGCAATTCCTCCTGAAAACGGATGGGACGCGCGGCTGACTTTCCTTGGAACAGGCTGATGCAACTCGCGTGCGGGAGCGATCCCTCATGCGCCGCGCATTTGGCTGCCGGAATAGTCCGGCCGCTGTCATTGAGTAGGAGACCGCAATGGACCGCGCTCAAAAGCAGGAGTCGATCGAGGCGCTTAAGTGCGTTTTCGCCGGCGCCGGCGCTGTCGTCGTGACCCACTATACGGGCATGACCGTTGCGGAAATGACTGAACTGCGTGCCCGTCTCCGCAAGGAAGACGCCACGTTCCAGGTGGTGAAGAACACCCTCGTCCAGAAGGCCCTCGACGGCTCGATCGGTGAAAAGGGCGACGCCCTGTTTACCGGCCCGGTCGCCATCGCCTTCGGCAAGGATCCGGTCTCCGCCGCCAAGATCGTCACCCAGTACGCCAAGGAAAACGACAAGCTGAAGCTGGTCGGTGGCATCCTGGGTCAGACGACGGTTCTGGACGAAGACGCAGTGCGGGCGCTCGCCACGCTGCCGTCGCTCGACCAGATCCGTGGCAAGCTTATCGGCCTCATCCAGGCTCCGGCGACCAAGATCGCTGGCGTCCTGCAGGCCCCGGCTGGCCAACTTGCTCGCGTCTTCAACGCTTATGCGACCAAAGACGCCGCCTAACGGTCATCTCCGCGTACATCCCTCATTCGTTTAAGGAACTGAACCATGTCCAAGCTCGAAAAGCTGGTTGAAGAACTGTCGACCCTGTCGGTCCTCGAAGCCGCCGATCTGTCGAAGATGCTGGAAGAAAAGTGGGGCGTCTCGGCCGCCGCTCCGGTCGCCGCCGCCGCCGCCGTGGCCGCTGCTCCGGTTGAAGCTGCTGAAGAGCAAACCGAGTTCACCGTTGTTCTGACCGCCGGTGGCGACAAGAAGATCAACGTGATCAAGGAAGTCCGCGGCGTCCGTCCGGACCTCGGCCTGAAGGAAGCCAAGGACCTGGTCGAAGGCGCTCCGCAGAACGTCGTCGAAAACGTCTCCAAGCAAGTCGCCGAAGAAGTCGCCAAGAAGCTGACCGAAGCCGGCGCGACCATCCAAATCAAGTAAGTCACGCCGCGCCTCGGCGCGCGTGAGGCGGCCTGGCTCCGGCCAGGCGGCGGATGATGAAACGGCCCCGGGGGGAAACCTCCGGGGCCGTTTTTCGTCGCCCGCCAGGCGGCGGGAGCTTAGCCTTGACCGGATGTTAAAGCCTGCCATGTCTGATCCCCGCCGGTGACTTCCATCACTTTCGCCCAGGAGAATGGCTTTGACCCTTGTGGAGAAGCACGCGGTTCAGGTTTCCGGCCAGGGCGTGCGGCCGATGTTGTTTTCGCACGGTTTCGGCTGCGATCAGAATATGTGGCGGTTGGTCGCGCCGGCCTTCGAGGCCGATTTCAAGACCGTGGTGTTCGACCATGTCGGGGCCGGGCGTTCGGACCTGTCGGCCTATGATCGCGACAGGTACGCCTCGCTCAATGGCTATGCCGACGATGTCGTGGCCCTGTGCGACGCGCTGGACCTGAAGGATGTGGTGTTTGTCGGCCATTCGGTCAGCGCCATGATCGGCGTGCTGGCGGCCGCGCGCCGGCCCGGCCTGTTCAGCCAGATGATCATGATCTGTCCGTCGCCCCGCTATGTCGACGACGCGGACTATGTCGGCGGCTTCGCCCGCGCCGATATCGACGAGCTCCTGGAATTCCTCGACGCCAACCATCTGGGCTGGTCCTCGACCATGGCCCCGGTGATCATGGGAAATCCCGACAGGCCGGAACTGGCGGAGGAGCTGACGAACAGCTTCTGCACCACCGATCCCGACATCGCCCGGCAGTTCGCCCGCGTCACCTTCCTGTCCGATTCGCGTAGGGACCTCGCCGCGGTGGCGACGCCGACCATGATCATCGATTGCCTTGAAGACAGCATCGCCCCGCCCGTGGTGGGGCGCTATGTCCAGGCGGCCATCGCCGGCAGCGTTCTGACCACGCTGGACGCCACCGGCCATTGCCCGCACCTGAGCGCCCCCGAGGCGACGATCGCGGCGATGCGAGCCTATCTGGACGATCACGGACCCCGCGCCGGCTAGGGAAACGCGTGCCGCATCCGCCCCCCGCCGCTGGCTCGAATCTCGACGCGCTGTTCGACCTGGCGCCGTGCGGTCTGGCTGTGCTGAGTCCGGGCCATGTCCTGATCGCCTGCAACCGCTATTTCAGCGGCCTGGTGGGGCGATCGCCCGAGTCGATGATCGGTGTGACGCGCTTTCCCGGCCTGCTCACCGTGGCCGGGCGGATCTATTTCGAGACCCATGTCGCGCCGCTTCTGAAGATGCAGGGGCGGGTGGATGAGGTGGCTTTCGATCTGGTCACGGCCAGCGGCGCTCGGGAGCCGGTCCTTCTCAACGCCGAACTGATCGGCGAGATGGAGGGCGACCGGGGCGGCATTCGGCTGGCGGTCTTCCCGGCGTCGGACCGCCGGAAGTACGAGGTCGAGATTCTTAAGGCCCGGCGCGAGGCCGACGCGGCGCGCGAGGCGGCCGAAGCGGCCAGCAAGGCCAAGGACGACTTTCTGGCCAACATGTCGCACGAGATTCGCACGCCGCTCAACGCGGTGGTCGGCGTCGCCGGCGTCCTGGCGACGACGTCGCTGTCCACCCACCAGCGCGACATGGTGGGCATGATCGAGACCTCAGGCCTGCTGCTGGAGCGGCTGGTGTCCGACGTGCTGGATCTGGCCAAGATCGAATCCGGCCTGATGGCCCTCGAGGTCCGGCCCTTCGACCTGGAGGCCTGCATTCGGGGCATCGCCAACCTGATGGAGGTTCGCGCCGCCGCGAAGGGCGTGGCCTTCACCCTGCGCCTTGGCGAGGCGGCGCGGGGCCTGGTCCTTGGCGATGGGCTTCGCCTCCAGCAGGTTCTGGCCAACCTCCTGTCCAACGCCATCAAGTTCACGGCCGAGGGCGAGGTGAGCCTGACGGTGGACGTCGAGCCGGACGCTGCGTCCTCGACGCTGACCCGCCTGCGGGTGGCGGTGCGGGATTCCGGCATCGGCTTTGATGAGAGCCTGGCCGCCGGCCTGTTCGAACGCTTCAGCCAGGCCGACACCAGCATTACCCGCCGGTTCGGCGGCACCGGTATTGGCCTGTCGATCTGCAAGCAACTGGTGGATCTGATGGGCGGCCACATCGAGGTGCGATCGCGGCCCGGCGCGGGCAGCACCTTCAGCTTTGATATTCCGCTGGCGCGGCCAGCCGCCGAGGCCGCCTCCGCCCAGGCCTCCACCCAAGCGGCGAGCGCCCCCGAGGCGGTCGGTCTGTCGGCTGGGCCGGGGTTGCGGATCCTGCTGGTGGAGGACAACGACATCAACCAGGAGATCGTGGCCCTGATGCTCGCGCCACATCATGTGGAGCTCGAGATCGCGGACAATGGTCATCTGGGCCTTGAGTGCTTCCGGCGGCAGACCTTTGACCTGGTGCTGATGGACATGCAGATGCCGGTGATGGACGGGCTGACCGCCACCCGCGCTTTCCGCGCATTGGAAGCCGCCGACCCGACCCGCGTCCGCACGCCGATCGCGCTGCTGAGCGCCAACGCCATGGAGCAGCACCGCCTTCAGGGCGCGGAGGCGGGGGCCGACCTGCACATCTCCAAGCCGATCACGCCCGAAAGCCTGATCGCCGGCGTCCGTCAGGCCCTGCGGGCCGGCGGCGGCGACCGATCGGCCCGTCCCATCGCTTGAGCTTCCGCCCCGGGGCGGCCAGGCCCATCCCGATTTTGGCCGCCAGCGGCGCGAGGGTCAGCGCCGCGCGTGACGGGTGACGCCCGCGCAACGTCTCGCGCCCTCGGGGGTTACGGTAGCCAGGTTCGTGCCCATATCGAGCCTCCCCTTTCAAAACGCATCGAGGCCGCATGCACATCCTGATGGTTCTCACTTCGCACGATCGTCTCGGCGACACCGGCAAGAAGACCGGCTTCTGGCTGGAGGAATTCGCCGCGCCCTATTACGCCCTGACCGATGCGGGTGGGACGGTGGTCCTGGCCTCTCCGGCCGGCGGACAGCCGCCGCTCGATCCCAAGAGCGACGACGCCGACGCCCAGACCGACGACACGCGACGCTTCAAGGCCGATCCGGAGGCCCAGAAGGCGCTCGCCCATACGGTCATGCTGGCCGAGGTGAAGGCCGAGGACTTCGACGCCGTCTTCTATCCAGGCGGCCATGGACCTCTGTGGGACCTTGCGGAGGACGCCAAGTCGATCGCCCTGATCGAGGCGATGATCGCGGCCGGCAAGCCGGTCGCCGCCGTCTGCCACGCGCCGGGCGTCCTGCGCCACGTCAAGGGTCCGAACGGCGAGCCCCTGGTCAAGGGCAAGGCGGTGACCGGGTTCACCGACACCGAGGAAGCGGCCGTCGGTCTCACCGATGTCGTTCCGTTCCTCGTCGAGGCCGAGTTGAAGGCCCTGGGCGGGGTTTATGCCAAGGCCGGCGACTGGGCGCCTTTCGTTCAGACGGATGGCCTGCTGATCACGGGGCAGAACCCCGCGTCGTCGCGACCCGCGGCCGACGCCTTGCTGATGGCTCTGAA
>NZ_PEGG01000130.1 GCF_002737765.1 Caulobacter sp. B11
CCTTCCTTGAGCGCGAAGGCCTGGTCAAGGCTCGATGGCCCTGATCGACCCGGCGCGGGCCTCCAGCCTGTACGACGTGATGGCCGCGGCGATCGAAGCCTCGGGCGGCAGCGCCGCCAACACCGTGGCCGGCGTCGCCAGCTTCGGCGGCAAGGCCGCCTTCATCGGCAAGGTCGCCGACGACCAGCTGGGCAGTGTTTTCCGCCACGACATGAAGGCCATCGGCTGCGCCTTCACCACCCCGCCCTGGCCGAGGCCCGGCCACGGCCCAGAGCCTGATCAATGTCACGCCCGACGCCCAGCGCACCATGAGCACCTATCTGGGCGCCTGCGTGGAGCTGACCAGCGCCGACGTCGATCCGGCGATCATCGAGGCGGCGCGCTATTCCTATCTGGAAGGCTATCTGTTCGATCCGCCCGAAGCCCGCCGCGCCTTCGCCAAGGCCGCCGGCCTGGCCCATGGCGCCGGTCGCCAGATCGCCATCACCCTGTCCGACAGCTTCGTGGTCGAACGTCACCGCGCCGGCCTGCTGGGCTTCATCGAGACCCAGTGCGACATCGTCTTCGCCAACGCCTCGGAAGTCTGCGCCCTGTTCGAGACCGACGACTTCGACGCGGCCGTCAAGGCCCTGGCCGACAAGGTGACCATCGCCGCCGTCACCCGCAGCGAGCACGGCTCGGTGGTGATCGCCGGCGGTCAGATCCACGAAATCTCGGCCTATGCCGTGGAAAAAGTCGTGGACACCACCGGCGCGGGCGACCAATACGCGGCGGGCTTCCTCTACGGTCTGTCCCAGGGCCGCTCGCTGCCGATCTGCGGCCAGTTGGGCTCCCTGGCCGCCGCCGAGGTGATCGCCCACTATGGTCCGCGCCCGCAGGTTTCCTTGCGCGATCTCGCGACCCAACAGGGACTTTGAAGGACTGACCATGGCCCGCACCGCTGAAGTGGTCCGCGAGACGAAGGAGACCCAGATCCGGGTCTGGATCGATCTAGACGGGACCGGCGCCTCGACGATCTCCACCGGCATCGGGTTTTACGACCATATGCTGGAGAGCTTCGCGCGCCATGGCGGCTTCGACCTGAAGGTCGAAACCAAGGGCGACCTGCACATCGACATGCACCACACGGTCGAGGACACCGGCATCGTGCTGGGTCTGGCGATCAACAAGGCGCTGGATGGTTTCAAGGGCATTCGCCGCTTCGGCCACGCCTATATCCCGATGGACGAGACCCTGACGCGCTGCGCCATCGACCTGTCCAACCGGCCCTATCTGATCTGGAAGGTCGACTTCAAGCGGCCCAAGGTCGGCGAGATGGACACCGAACTCTTCAAGGAGTTCCACCACGCGTTCGCCATGAACGTCGGGGCGTGCGTGCACATGGAAACCCTGTACGGCGACAATACCCACCACGTCGCCGAAAGCGGGTTCAAGGCCCTGGCCCGGGCGCTGCGTCAGGCGGTCGAGATCGACCCCAAGACCGGCGGCCTGGCTCCCTCCACCAAGGGCGTGCTGTAGGAACCTCTCCCATGCAGACCGTCGCCCTGATCGATTACGGGTCGGGCAACCTCCGCTCGGCCGAGAAGGCCTTGCGTGAGGCCGCCCGGCGTCGCGGCATCGCCGCCGACATCCTCGTCACGGCCGATCCCGACCGCGTGGCCGCGGCCGATCGCGTGGTGTTGCCGGGCGTCGGGGCCTTCGCCTCGTGCCGCGCGGGTCTCGACGCCTCGGGCGTCTATGAGGCCATGAACGAAGCCGTCCACGGCAAGGGCGCGCCGTTCCTGGGCATCTGCGTCGGCCATCAACTGCTGGCCACGCGCGGCCTGGAGTTCGGCGTCACGCCGGGCCTGGACTGGATCGCCGGAGAGGTCAGGAAACTGGCGCCGAGCGACCCATCCCTGACCATTCCGCACATGGGCTGGAACGCAATCCAACTGACCCGCGATCACCCACTGTTTTCCGGCGTCGCCGACGGCGCCCACATGTACTACGCCAACTCCTTCGCCCTGACGCCGGCCGATCCGGCCGACGTCCTGGCGACCACTGACCACGGCGGCCCGTTCACGGCGGCGGTGGTCAAGGACAATGTGGCCGGCGTACAGTTTCACCCCGAGAAATCTCAAGCCGCAGGGCTTTGCCTGCTCGCCAACTTCCTGGAATGGCGCCCATGATCCTCTATCCCGCCATCGACCTGAAGGACGGCCAGTGCGTGCGCCTGCTGCACGGCGACATGGACAAGGCCACGGTGTTCAACACCTCGCCCGCCAACCAGGCCGAGCGCTTCGTCAAGGACGGCTTCTCGTGGCTGCACGTGGTCGACCTGAACGGCGCGATCGAGGGCAAGTCGGTCAACACCCTGGCCGTACAGGACATCCTGCAGACCATCTCGATCCCCGTGCAGCTGGGCGGCGGCATCCGCACCCTGGAAGGCATCGAGGCCTGGATCGAGGCCGGCGTCAGCCGCGTCATCCTCGGCACCATCGCCGTGCATGATCCCGAACTGGTCAAGAAGGCCGCGCGCCTGTGGCCCGAACAGATCGCCGTGGCCGTCGACGTGCGCGACGGCAAGGTGGCGGTCGACGGCTGGACCGGCCTGTCGGAACTGTCGGCCATCGACCTGTCGCGCCGCTTCGAGGACGCCGGCGTGGCGGCCCTGATCATCACCGACATCAGCCGCGACGGCGCCCTGACCGGCGTCAATGTCGAGGGCGTGGGCGAGCTGGCCGATGCGGTCTCGATCCCAGTGATCGCCTCGGGCGGCGTGGCCGCCGTGGCCGATATCGAACGCCTCAAGGCCCGTCCTGGCGTCAAGATCGCCGGCGCCATCCTCGGTCGCTCGCTCTATGCCGGCACGATCCAGCCCGCCGAGGCCCTGATGGTGGCGGCCGCCTGATGCTGAAGACCCGGATCATCCCCTGCCTCGACGTGAAGGACGGCCGGGTGGTCAAGGGCGTCAATTTCGTCGCCCTGCGCGACGCCGGCGATCCGGTGGAACAGGCTCGCGCCTATGACGCGGCCGGGGCCGACGAGCTGATGTTCCTCGACATCACCGCCTCCAGCGAAGGTCGCGGCCTGATCCTGGACGTGATCTCCCGCACCGCCGAGGTCTGTTTCATGCCGGTCTCGGTCGGCGGCGGCGTGCGCGAGGTGGCCGACATGCGCCGCCTGCTGCTGGCCGGGGCCGACAAGGTGTCGACCAACACCGCCGCCGTCGAGAACCCCGATCTGATCGCCGCCGGGGCCGACGCCTTCGGGGCCCAGTGCGTGGTGGTGGCCATCGACGCCAAGCTGCGGCCCGACGGCTCGGGCTGGAACGTCTGGACCTATGGCGGCCGCAAGGACACCGGCCTCGACGTCGTCGACTGGGCCGCCAAGGTGGTCGAGCGCGGCGCGGGCGAGATCCTGCTGACCTCGATGGACCGCGACGGGGCCAAGATCGGCTATGACATCCCGCTGCTCAGGGCCGTGACCGGCGCGGTGAACGTGCCGGTGATCGCCTCGGGCGGGGCCGGCAAGACCGAACACCTGGTCGAGGCCGCCCGCGAGGGTCACGCCGCCGCCGTCCTGGCCGCCTCGATCTTCCACTTCGGCGAAATCAGCATAGGCGAAGCCAAGCGGGCCATGGCCGCCGCCGGCATCCCGGTGCGGCTGGACGAGCTGAAGGGCGCGGCATGAGCGACCTGTTCGACACCCTGCGCCGCCTGGCCGCCACCATCGAGACCCGCAAGGGCGGCGACCCGACCGCCTCCTACACCGCCAAGCTGCTGAACGATCCGGCCCTCGCCGCCAAGAAGCTGGGCGAGGAAGCCGTCGAGACCGTGATCGCCGCCGTCGCCCAGGGCCCCGACGCCCTGGCGGCGGAAAGCGCCGACCTGCTCTATCACTGGCTGGTGCTGCTGGCCGCCTCCGGCGTCTCGCTCGACGCCGTGGCCGAAAAGCTTGCGGCCCGCGAGGGGACGTCGGGACTGGCCGAGAAGGCGTCGCGGCCATCTTAGTCGTTTAGGCCAGCTCGGCTGTCCTTACGAAATAGATCATAGCCAAGTCCGGCCGCAGGAGGCGGACGAGCACCAAGTGTCGCTAATCCCGTCGATGGGAGTCGGCGGCAGTCGCATGCCGAGCACCTCATCGATGATTTCAAGTTCTTTGAGCGCATTGCGAGCGACGATATGTGAGACCCGAGGGATCGGTTTTCCGCGCAACCAGATTCGCCGCCCATGCCCGTAAGGCGCCGATCTCGTCCAGGGCGCGAACCTGGCTGATATAAAAGCCGCCTCTAAACTCGCAAAAGAACGTGTAGAGGCCTAGCGTCGTCACAGACCGACCCGCCGCTTCAGCGCCACATAGAGCGCGCCCTCGCCGCCGTGGCGGATGTCGGCCTGCGACACCCCGGCGATCATCTCGCGCAGGGACGGATCAGCCAGCCATTCCGGCGTGCGCTTCTTCAGCACCCCGTGACCAAATCTTGCCCTTGCCGGTGATCACCAGCACGGCGCGGTGGCCGTCGGCATGGGCGCGGCGGATGAAGCCCTCGAGGGCGGACGGGCCTGTTCCTGGTCGAAGCCGTGCATGTCCAGCCGGGCGCCGATCGGGTCATGCTCCTTGATCAGCCGCTTGCGGCGATTGGGCTCGATATGGCCGGGCGCGGTCTTGGAGACGCGGAGGGTGGCGGGCTTGAGGTCGGCGGGGTCGATGCGCAGCGGAGCGATCGAGGCCAGATGGGTCGGCTGCGGGCCCTTGACCTTGACCGGCTTGGCCGGGCGGATCTGGGCCTTGGTCCGCTTCTTGGCGACCTTGTCGCCCAGCCGCTCACGCACCGTCGAGGTGACGAAGCCCCAGAGGCGGAGCTCATCCGGATCAGGCGTGCGCCGGCTCATGGTTCAGGACTTCGGCACGGGGATCAGGCGCACCAGCTTCAGGGCGTGGCGCACCCGGCCGGCCTCGACGCCGGCCGCGTCGCCGCTGCCGGTATAGAGATCGGCCCGCACCTCGCCCTTGATCGCCCCGCCCACGTCCAGGCGACGGCCAGGCGGCGATAGACCGGAAAGGCCCGGTCAGCTTGGCGCGCTGGCGTCGAGCCAGAACAGCTGGCCCATGGCGTGACGGCTGGGATCGACGGCGATGGCCCGGCCGGCCGG
>NZ_PEGG01000131.1 GCF_002737765.1 Caulobacter sp. B11
TCGCCCGCCTGGGCGGGCCAGGGCCACATAGACCTCGGCGTCGGTCCATTCGCCCGGCCGCCGGGCGATGTCGGCGTCGACGGCCTGGTCGAGCCAGGTCTCGACGCGGATCGGCAGCGGTCGCTTGCCCTCGGCGGGGCCTTGGGCCAGCTGGGCGAGCAGGTCGGCGGGCAGGGTCGCCTTGCGGCTGACCACCTTGGGCTCGGCCTCGATCTGGCCGGCATGGTTGAGGGTGAAGCCGGTCACGGCGAAGGCCAGCATGCCGACCAGGCTCAGGGCCGCGCTGATCCAGTGCCACTGGTGCAGTTGTTTCAGCCAGAAGGAACGGCGGGACGGGTCGGGGGCGAGCTTCACGAGTTCCTGCGGCGGAGGGCGGGTCTGGGAATGTCCGTCGTCCTTACTTGAGAACGACTTGCAATAGCAAGCTTGACGTTCCGGCCTATCCACACGTCTGGGTTTTGTGCTTAATTTCCCGGCTGAAACGGCAAGTGCGACGTTTCGCGCAGTGCGTCGGGCGGGCCGCCGGTCTAGGTTTCGTTCATCAAGCGTTAAGACTGTCGAGGGCGAGCGATGCGCAGGATCATGGTGGCGGAGGACGACGCCATTCTCGCCTTTATCCACGAGATCACCCTGCGCGAGGCGGGTTTCGAGGTTCTGGTCTGCCGGGACGGCCTCCAGGCGCTGGAAGCGATGGACGCCTTCGATCCCGACCTGCTGATCACCGATTTCATGATGCCCCACATGACCGGCGGCGAATTGATCAAGGCCATGCGCAGTCGCCGGGGCGCCCGAACGGCCGTGCTGATGGCCTCGGCCCGGGAAGATCGCCTGATGCCGAGCGACGAGCGCGGCGACGCGCGGGTGGAAAAGCCCATTACCCCGGCCCGCCTGCTGATGGCGGTTCGTGACCTCGAGGCGCGCTATCCGGCGTCGCCGCAGTTCGCCTGAATACCGCTTCAGGCCGGTTCGGGGCGGCGCGCCCCGCCGACGCGTTCAAAGAACGCCGCAATGTCGCCGACGAACGCGGATCATCTCGACAAGTGGGAAATTAGGGGAGAAGTATCCCTGGTTTTCGCTGCGGAGGCTCGTCCGCGCGCCACATTGGGGATCTTCGTGAAAGCGCTCTTCTTTTCCGTTTCCGTCCTTTCGCTGGTCTGCGGGGGCGCGATCGCCCAGGACCGCAAGCCGATGCCGGCGCCCGCCAATGCGCCCGCGCCCGCGCCCCAGGACATCGCCTATCCGGGCACGCTGAAGCTGTGGGTCGACACGACGGACCTTGAGCGCAAGATCTTCACCGTCCGCGAGACCATGCCGGTCGCCAAGGCCGGAACCTTCAGCTTCCACTATCCGCAGTGGGTTCCCGGCGGCCACTCGCCGCGCAACGACCTCGACAAGATGGCCGGCCTGGTGGTCACCGGCGGCGGCAAGCGCCTGCCCTGGCTGCGTGACAGCGCCGACGTCTTCACCTTCCATGTCCAGGTGCCCGAGGGCGTCAGCGAACTGGAGCTGAACTATCAGTTCCTCACCCCGGTGAAGGCCGATGTCGGCCGCACCCTGGTGACGCCGGACATGCTGAACGTGCAGTTCCTGCAACTGGGCTTCTATCCCGCCGGCTACTACACCCGCGGCATCCCGATCGAGGCCAGCGTCAAGCTGCCGGAAGGCTGGGGCTTCGGCACCGCGCTGGAAAAGGCCAAGACCGACGGCCAGTGGACCACCTTCAAGACCGTGCCCTTCGAAACCCTGGTCGACTCGCCGATGTTCGCCGGCCGCTATTTCAAGCAGGTCGAGCTGGACCCGACGGGCAAGGTTCCGGTTCGCCTGAACATGGTCGCCGACAAGCCCGAATATCTGGAAATGAAACCCGAGCACCTGCAGGCCCATAAGGACCTCGTGCAGCAGGCCTACAAGCTCTACGGCTCGCACCACTATGACCGCTACGAGTTCCTGGTGGCGCTCAGCGACCAGATCGGCGGCATCGGCCTGGAGCATCACCGCTCCAGCGAGAACCGCGTCGCGCCCAAGTACTTCACCGAATGGGACAAGACCTATGTCGGCCGCGACCTGCTGCCCCATGAGTTCACCCACTCGTGGAACGGCAAGTTCCGACGCGGGGCCGACCTGTGGACCCCGACCTTCAACACCCCGATGCGCGACAGCCTGATGTGGGTCTATGAGGGCCAGACCCAGTACTGGGGCACGATGCTGTCGGCGCGCTCGGGCCTGCTGACCAAGCAGCAGACCCTGGACTCCCTGGCCATGACGGCCGCGCTCTATGACACCCGCGCCGGCCGCACCTGGCGCAACGTCCTCGACACGACCAACGACCCGATCATCGCCAACCGCAAGCCGGCCAGCTGGACCAGCTGGCAGCGCAGCGAGGACTACTATTCCGAAGGTCTGCTGATCTGGCTCGACGCCGACACCCTGATCCGCGAGAAGACCGGCGGCAAGAAGTCGCTCGACGACTTCGCCAAGGCGTTCTTCGGCCAGGAAGACGGCTCCTATGTGCCGCTGCCCTATGACTTCGACGAGGTCGTGCGCACCCTCAATGGCGTTGTCGAACACGACTGGACGAGCTTCCTGAAGACCCGGGTCGAGGGCCTGTCGGAGCGCGCGCCGCTGGATGGATTCACGCGCGGCGGCTACAAGCTGGTCTATACCGCCACCCCGACCGAATTCTGGAAGAGCGGCGAGACCCGCGGCAAGACCACCAATCTCAGCTACTCGCTGGGCTTCACGGTGGCCGCGGCCGGCGTGCTGGCCGGCGTCAACTGGGACAGCCCCGCCTTCAAGGCCGGCCTGACCGCCGGCGAGACGATCGTCGCGGTCAATGGCGAAACCTATGACGGCGACAAGCTGAAGGAAGCGATCACCGCCGCTTCCAAGAAGGACGGACCCCTGGTCGAGCTGCTGATCAAGGACGGCGACCGCTATCGGATGGTCAAGATCGATTACCGCGACGGCCTGCGCTATCCGCGGCTGGAGCGCGTGGCCAATGTGCCCGCCCGCCTCGACGACATCCTGGCGCCGCGCAAATAGCCTGACCGACCCGCCGCCCTGGACGCTCGCTCACGAGACCGTCCGGGGCGACGACGCCGTCCCCCGCTTTCTATCGAACGCCGCTCTCTGGACGGGCCGGTGGCAATCCCCCTAGGGTTGTCGCTTCGGTAGGGGGAGTCGAATCCGCATGCGTTTCTCGTCGCCCAACGCCTTGCTGCTGGGCGTGGTGCTCCTGTGCCTCTCGGCGGCCAGTCTGGCGGTCGGCCTGTCGGCGCGCCCGACATGGCTGGGTCTGGAACTCGACGCGGCGCGAGACTCCGGCGTGGTGACGGTCAGGGCCCTGACGCCCGGCGGTCCGGCGGCGGCGGCGGGGGTCCGGATCGGCGACCGCCTCACCGGGATCGCGCGGCCGGACGGCGGCGTGCAGCCGATCGTCGCCCAGGACCTGGACGAGGAATCCTACGCCCGCACCCAGCGCGGCGTCGATGAGGCGATGGGTCGCTTCGACCGTCTGGCGCGGGCGATCGAGGCCCAGCCGCCCCGTCTCTATCTGACCGATCCGGCGGGCCGAACGCGGACCGTTCAGTTGGCGGCGCGCCAGCGACCTCTGACGAGCCTCGGCGCCGAATTCTGGGCGAACCTGGCCTTTGGCCTGATCGCCACCCTGATCTGCGGCTGGGTCTGGGCTCTGAGGCCGGGCGAGCGGGCCACCCAGCTGTTCGCCCTCACGGGGCTGTCGATGCTGGCCTTCACCGCCGGGTGGGCCGTGCACGCCACGATCGAGGTGGCCGCCGTCAGCGCGATCCTGACCCCGGTCCGACTGCTGAACATGGGCGGGGCCGTGGCCTATGGCGGGGCGATGATCGCCCTGTTCCTCTGTTATCCCCGGCGGATCACCCGGCTGCCCCTGCTGCTGGCCGCGCCGCTGGCGGTCCTGGCCTGGGCCCTGACGCCGCTGTTGCCGTCCAACCCGCCGCTCGGCGCGACGGGCGGGGCGTTCACCGTCTGGGAGATGGTCGGGATCATTGTCGCCATCGGGGTTCAGTACGGGGCGACCCGCGCCGATCCAGCCGCTCGCGCCGTCACCCGCTGGCTGGGCCTGTCGGTCATCCTGGGGCGGGCGCCTTCATCGGCACGGTCGCCGCGCCTGGCATGATGGGCCATCCGCCCCTGGT
>NZ_PEGG01000132.1 GCF_002737765.1 Caulobacter sp. B11
CGCCGATCATCACGGCCACGCGCTTGCCCTTGAACAGCGGACCGTCGCAGTGCGGGCAATAGGCCACGCCCTTGTTGCGATACTCGTCCTCGCCCGGGACGTTGATCTGCCGCCAGCGGGCGCCGGTGGCCAGGATGACCGACCGCGACATCAGACTGGCGCCGTTCTCAAGCTTGACCTCAATCAGGCCGCCCGGGGTCTGGGCCGCGACCAGGCCCACGGCCCTCTGCAGGTTCATGATGTCGACGTCATAGTCCTTGACGTGCTGTTCCAGCTGGGCCGCCAGGCGCGGACCTTCGGTATGCGAGACCGAGATGAAGTTCTCGATGCCCATGGTGTCGAGCACCTGGCCACCGAAGCGCTCGGCGGCGACGCCGGTGCGGATGCCCTTGCGGGCGGCGTAGATGGCCGCGGCCGCGCCGGCCGGACCACCGCCGACGATCAGAACGTCATAGGCGGCCTTGGACTTGATCTTCTCGGCCTCGCGGGCCACGGCCCCGGTGTCGAGCTTGGCCAGGATCTGCTCCAGGCTCATGCGGCCCTGACCGAACGGCTGGCCGTTCAGCAGGACGGTGGGCACGGCCATGACCTGGCGGTCCTCGACTTCCTTCTGGAACAGGGCGCCGTCGATGGCGACGTGGGTGATGTTGGGGTTCACGGCCGCCATGGTGTTGAGCGCCTGGACCACGTCGGGGCAGTTCTGGCAGCTCTGCGAGAAATAGGTCTCGAAGTGGAAGGGCCCCTGCAGGGCGCGCACCTGATCGAGAACCTCGGCCTCGACGCGGGCGGATGACCGCCGACATGAAGCAGGGCCAACACCAGCGAGGTGAACTCATGGCCCAGGGGCAGTCCGGCGAAGCGGACCTTGGCGTCGCCGGCGGCGCGTTCGATCGCGAAGGACGGCTTGCGGGCGTCGTCGTCGCGCCGCACCAGGCTGACCTTGTCGGACGTCGCGGCGACCTCTTCGAGCAGGGAGAGCATGTCCCGCGACCCGGCGCTGTCGTCGAGCGAGGCGGCCAGGGTGATCGGCTGGCGCAGGTTTTCGAGATAGGCCGTCAGCTGGCCCTTCAGAGTAGCGTCCAACATGCTGGGATCCTTCAGAAATAGGCCGGCGGGGAGTCCGGAAGTGGCGCCGCCCCCGGGCTGGAAGACAGGGGCGGCGCCGGTCGTCGGTTAGGCTTAGATCTTGCCGACGAGGTCGAGCGAGGGCTTCAGGGTCTTTTCACCCTCTTCCCACTTGGCCGGGCAGACTTCGCCCGGGTGAGCGGCGACGTACTGGGCGGCCTTGACCTTGCGGAGCAGTTCGAGGGCGTCGCGGCCGATGCCGCCGGCGGTGATCTCGACGATCTGGATCTTGCCGTCCGGATCGACGACGAAAGTGCCGCGGTCAGCCAGGCCGACCTCTTCGATCATCACGTCGAAGTTGCGGGTGATCTTGCCGGTCGGGTCGCCGACCATGGTGTAATTGATCTTGCCGACGGCTTCCGAGGTGTCGTGCCAGGCCTTATGGGCGAAGTGCGTGTCGGTCGACACCGAATAGATCTCGACGCCCAGCTTCTGGAACTCGGCATAGTTGTCGGCCAGGTCTTCCAGCTCGGTCGGGCACACGAAGGTGAAGTCGGCCGGGTAAAAGAACACCACCGACCATTTGCCCTTCAGGTCGGCGTCGCTGACGGTGATGAACTTGCCGTTCTTGAGGGCTTCGGCGGTGAAGGGTTTGATGGGGGTGTTGATCAACGACATGGTGGTGCTCCTGATGAGGTGGAGCCTGTATAGGGCCCGCCGTTTGATAGGGCAAATCGATTAAATCATATCTGTCGATAGATTGGTTCGATCTAAAGCCTTTCCGTTCCGTTTGAACCGGCCTATATCGGGGCCATGCTCCCCACCCTGCGCCAGCTGCAATATCTGAAACTCCTCTCCGAGCACGGCTCGTTCAGCCGGGCGGCCGAGGCCTGTCACGTCACCCAGCCGACCCTGTCTGCCGGCATCCAGGAACTGGAGAAGATCCTCGGCGCCGCGGTGGTCGACCGAGCACGCTCGGGCGTGATCCTGACGGCCGCCGGCCAGGAGGCGGTGCGGCGCGGCAACGCCATCCTCAACCAGACCGAAGACCTGGTCCAGGCGGCGCGCGGCGCGGGCCAGCCCCTGGCCGGTCGCTTCCGTCTGGGCGTCATCCCGACCGTCGCGCCGTATCTGTTGCCCCGGGCCCTGCCGGTCCTGCGCGAGCGCTTCCCCAAGCTGCGGCTGTTCCTGCGCGAGGACCTGACCCAGAGGCTGATCGCCGCGCTGAAGGCCGGGGCCCTGGACGCCGCCCTGATCGCCCTGCCCTATGACATGACCGGCCTGGCCTGGGCCCATGTCGAGGATGATGAACTGCTGGCCGCGGCGCCGGCCAATCACCCGATGGCGCTGCAGGACCGCGTCTCGCCCGAAAGTCTGGAGGGCGACGATATGATCCTGCTGGAGGACGGCCATTGCCTGCGCGACCACGCCCTGGCCGCCTGCGGCCTGGAACCGCCCCGCGGCGTCGGCGACGAGGAGAGCTTCGCGGCCACCTCCCTGCCCACCCTGGTTCAGATGATCGGGTCAGGCCTGGGCATCTCGTTCCTGCCGGCCATGGCGGTCGAGGCCGGTCTCACCGACCACGCGGCCGTCACGGTGCGACCGCTCAACACCGCCAAATCGAGCCGCGAGATCGTGGTCGCCTGGCGGGCCGGCTCCAGTCGCGCCGACGAGGGGCGGCTGCTGGCCGCGACCTTGCAGGCGGTCTGACGGTTCGGACTCTCGACCCGCCAAGGGCCGCCGATCCGAACCAGCGCCCCGCGACCATCCCGCGGATTTAAGATATATCTAAATACACTCTTGTCTTCGGTCAATTTCGATATATCTGTAAATCCGATATAACGAAACACGATCGGAAACACGATGTTCGGACATCATAATCACGGGGGCCGCCACGGCCATCACAGTCGCCACCCGTTCGGCTTTCACGGACCCGAGGGTCACGGCCCGGGCCACCATGGCCGCGGCGGCCGCATGGGTCGGTTCTTCGACCATGGCGACCTGCGCCTGGTGGTGCTGAAGCTGATCGCTGAAAAGCCCAGCCACGGCTACGAACTGATCAAGGCCGTCGAGACCGCCGCCGGCGGGGCCTATACGCCCAGCCCGGGCGTCATCTATCCCACCCTGACCCTGCTGGAAGAGCTGGGCTATGTGACCGGCAGCGACGCCGGCGGCGGCAAGAAGCTCTATGCCATCACCCCGGCGGGCGAAGAGTTCCTCCAGGCCAATAACCAGCCGGTGCGCGGCCTGTTCGAGCGCATGGCCGAGGCCGCCGCCCGCAGCGCCGCCTTTTCTCCCGCCATCCTGCGGGCCCGCGAGAACCTCAAGACCGCCCTGCGCCTGCGCCTGACCGCCGGTCAGCTGTCAGCCGAGCAGGTGACCGCCCTGGCCAAGGTGCTGGACGACGCCGCGGGCGCCATCGAGCGGATCTAGGGGCCTCATGCAAAGCCACGCCCGCCTGAGCACCGACAAGGCCGCCCGCTACATGACCCAGTTGGCCAAGCATTGGAGCCACAAGTTCGCGGTGACCTTCAACGCCACCACCGCCCACACCCCCTGCCGATCGGCGACTGCCGCATGATCGCCGACCCGACCGGCCTCGACATCATCGTCGAGACCGACAGTCACGACGGCCTGGGCCGGCTGGAGGACGTGGTCGGCGAACACCTGCTGCGCTTCGCCTTCCGCGAAGGCGTCGAGAAGCTGGCCTGGACCCGCGCCTGGGAAGCCGGCCGCATCGATCCGCCAACCGGCGGGTGGGGCTGGTCAGGGCTAGGCATGGCGGTTGTCCGGGGCGCGGGATATGATTTCGCGCCCACGGGAACGCCAGAGGACCACGATGACCGACACGAGGATTGCCCGCCGCAGCCTGCTGGGCGCCGCCGGCCTGTTGGCGACCCAACCCCTTCAGGCCCTCGCGGCGCCCGCCAAGCCGAGGGTGACGATCCAGACCGCGCAGGGCGTGATCGTGGTCGAGTTGGAGGCCGACAAGGCGCCGGTCACCAGCGCCAACTTCCTGCGCTATGTCGATGCGAAGAAATATGACGGCGGCACGATCTATCGCGCCTCGCGGACCAAGGGCGTCAAGGGCGCGGGTTCGATCCAGGGCGGTCCCTCGCCCCGGGTCCGACGCTTCGCGCCGATCGCGCACGAGAGCACGCGAGCGACAGGGATCAAGCACCGGGCCGGGACCATCTCCATGGCCCGCAACGCGCCGGGCTCGGCGACCTGCGACTTCTTCATCTGCGCCAGCGCCCAGCCCTATCTGGACGCCCATCCCGGCGCGCCCGGCGACAACCAGGGCTTCGCGGCCTTCGGAACCGTGATCAAGGGCATGGAGATCGTGCGCAAGATCCTGGCGCAGCCGACCGGCGGTCCGGCCTATGCGCCCGGCATGAAGGGCGAGATGCTGCTGACCCGGTGGCGATCGTCAGCATGAAGCGGACGGTCTGAGTCTCAGTTCAGGCCGCGCAGCAGATCGATGCGCCGCATCGCCTTGCCGGGCAGCGCCGACACCCGGCCCAGCGGCAGGGCTTCGGCCATCTGGCGCACGCCATAGGCGGCCTGGCGCATCACCGTGGCCGGCGACAGGGCGCCATAGAAGCCGAACACCACGTCTGCTGGCTATTGGC
>NZ_PEGG01000133.1 GCF_002737765.1 Caulobacter sp. B11
CGCCCAGGGCCTTGGCCAGGTCGACGGCCGCCAGCCCCACCCTTCCGCCGGCCGGCGCCGTGCAACCAGCACCCAGTCGCCCGGCTCGATCCGGGCCCGCCGCACCAGGGCGACATAGGCGGTCAGATAGGTCGCGCCATAGGCGGCGGCCTCGGCGCGAAGGACAGCCGCGCGGGCTATGGGCTTGAGGCTGTCGGCGCTCATCAGCGCATATTGCGCGAAGCCGCCCAGCCGGGCCCCGCCGACCACGGCGTCGCCGATCGCGCCAGCCGGTGGTGACCCCTCTCCCCCAGCGCCGCCACCTCGCCGGCCAGGTCGAGGCCGGGCGTGAAGGGCAAGGGCGGCTTGAGCTGGTACTCGCCCTTGGTCATCAGCAGGTCGGGAAGGTTGACGCTGGCGGCCAGGACCCGGACCAGCACCTGGCCGGGGCCAGGCGTCGGGGTCGCGACCTCTCGCACGCGCAGGCCGGCATAGTCTGGCGCCAGGCTCTCTCGACGACGAGGGCGCGCACCGGTCAGGCCTTGGCCGCCTCGATCGCCGTTCGCACCAGCCCCGCCACCTCGCGGCAGGCGGCGTCGGCGGCCGGAATCGCACCGGTGAAGGCGGTGAAGGCCGTGGGCCAGGCTGTCATAGCAACGATAGGTCACCGGCACGCCAGCGGCCTGCAGACGCTTGGCATAGGCCTCCGCCCTGGTCGACCAGGGGATCGAAGCCCGGCGGTGATCACAACGGCCGGGGCCAGGCCCGACAGGTCGGCGGTCTTGTCAGGCGACAGGCGCGGATCGGCCGGATCGGCGTCAGACCCCATATAGTGGGCCATGAACCATTCCATGATCGACTTGCTCAACGGATAGGCGTCGGCGTGCAGCGTTCATCGAGGGCGTCTCGCTGGCCACGTCGACCGCCGGATAGATGAGCAGCTGCAGGGCCGGCTGCGGCTCTCCCGCGACCTTCAGCTGCTGGGCGATGACCGCGGCGAAATTGCCGCCCATCGAGTCGCCGCCGATGGCCGGCGGCAGGGCGCGGCGCCGAAGCGCTCGGCATTGTCGCGGCCCCAGCGATAGGCGGCCAGGGTGTCGTCGAGACCGGCCGGGAAGCGATGCTCCGGGCCAGGCGGTAGTCGACCGACAACACCGCCGTGCGGGCGATGCGGGCCAGGATGCCGCAGAAGGCGTGGCAGGTTTCCAGGTCGCCGATCACCCCGCCGCCGAAGTGGGCGAAGACGATCATCGGCGCGGCGGCGTCCTGGTCGGCGGGACGATAGACCCGGATCTTCAGCGGACCGCCCGGGCCGTCGATCGACAGGCTTTCGGTGCGAACGGTCGGCTCGGACGGGCCAGACATAGCCGCCAGGCCCTTGGCGCTGGCGTCGCGCGCCACCGCCGGCGGCAGGCTGGTCATCGACGGCATCTTGGCGGCCGCGTGGCTGAGGAACTGAAAGCGCGGATCCAGGGTCCGGCCGCCGCGATAGACCACACCGCCGCCGGACATGGCCCTCAGGATCGGGCTGGGCAGGGACAGGATGGTCTTGAGAATGAAGGTCTGGACGGCGGGATCAGCCATGGGGGTCTTCTTCTTTTTCTTCTGGTTGAAGGCTTTCAGGCCTCGGCAGGGACGGCACCCCGCCGAGGATCAGCTTGACGGCGAAGTCGGCGGCGGCGGCGGTGTCGACCGGCCGGCGCTCCAGCATCTTGTCGCCGACCTCGCGGGCCACGGCGATACAGGCGGCGGTCAGATAGTCGAGATCGACCGGCGGCGCGTGCTCCCGCTCGAGCACCTTGGCGAGGCCGGTGCGAACCTCGTTGAAGACCGCGACGATCTCGGGCGTGGCGCGGGGGTGCGGGACCTGCTCGCCGACCGGCCGGTTCAGCCGCCAGGTCTCCTGCTCGGTGGCCACGAACTCGAAATAGGCGGTGATCGCGCCGCGCAGGAAGGAATTGAAGTCGGCCGCCTGCTCGTAAGCGATCCGCAGCAGGGGGCGGAAGCGCCGGGCCCGTCGTCGGCGAGGGCGTCGAACACCTCCTCCTTGGACTTGTAGTAATTATAGAAGGTGCCCGAGGCCAAACCTGTGCGGCGGATGATGTCGCGCACGGTGGCGGCGTCGTAGCCGAGCTCGCCGAACACCTCGCGCGCGGCGTCGAGAATCGCCTGGCGATTGGCCAGCTTGGTGCGCTCGCGCTTGCCGGGCCGGCTGTCGATCGCCTCGCGGGCAGGGAAATAGGCGATATTGGACACCGGACGCGACTCAACCAGAGGCGATCGATGACGCCCCGTCACGATTTCAGCCTCATTCCGGGGTTCGGAGCAAGGCCTTCGCGCCGTGAGGGTCCCCGTCCCCCTCAAGCCGCGACGTCAACCTGAGCCTGGACGTCCGCGCGAGCCGGCACCGGCAGGGCCTGGCCGGCGGCCCGGGCCCGCTTTTCACCCTGGGCGATCTCCTTCTTCAGGTCGGCGCAATAGACCCCGAAGTCGACCTGGATGGTGTGGCGGGCCGAGGCATAGAACTGGCCCAGGTGTCGCTGCTCGTCCTTGGCGGTGATCCGCTCCATTTCGGCGGCCGACGGCAGGGCGTAACGGCCGGTCAGATAGGCCGCCGCCAGCTTGGCCTGCTGCTCGGCGAAATTGACCAGGGTCGGCAGGGGCTGGGCCAGGCCCATGAAGAACAGGTTGGGCACGCCTGGCATCATCATCCGCTTGAACAGCGGAAAGCGGTGGTCCTCGCCCGGATTGAGGGCCGGATCATCGAAGAACGGGAAGCTGATCTTTGTAGCCGGTGGCGAAGAACGATGGCGTCGACCGGCTCGACACTGTCGTTTGAGCGGACGAACTTGCCCTCAAGCGCCTTGATGCCCGGCTTGAAGCGGATGTCGCCGCAGCCGGCCCGGGTCAGGAACTCACCCGAGACCCGACGGATGGGCCTCCAGTGGTTCGTGGTCGGGCTTGGGCAGGCCATAGTCCTCCATCCGGCGATGGTCTTCTTGAGCACCTTGCGTGACAGGCCAGCCCAGGGGGCCAGCCAGGGCGCGCGGCATCCAAGGCGGCATGGCCGACTTGTCCGACGGCTTGCCGTTCAGATATTTCGGAAACACCCAGACCCGCGCCGGGCCGAGACCCAGAGGTTCTTGGCGATCGGCCGCTGCGACAGTTCGCTGGCGATATCCATGGCCGAATTGCCCATGCCGACCACCACGACGTTCTTGCCGCGCATGTCGACCGGATCGAAGGGATCGCGATAGTGGTGGGCATGGAAGGCCGGGCCTTCGAACGTGCCGGGATAGTCGGGGGTGCGCGGGTCCCAGTGGTGCCCGTTGCAGACGAACAGGACGTCATAGAGCCGGGTCTCGCCGGTCCCCAGGGTCACCGCCCACAGGCCGTCGGCCGTGCGCCGGGCGGTCTCGACCCGAGTGTTGAAGGTGATGGTGGGACGCAGGCCGAAATGGTCGACATAGTCCTTGAAGTACTGGAACAGCTGGGCGTGGTGGGGAAAGTCGGGCCAATCGGCCGGCACCGGGAAATCCTCGAAGGCCAGGCGCCATTTGCTGGTGTCGATGTGCAGACTCTCGTAGCAGGACGAGAGGCCATTGGGGTTCTTGTAGTACCAGTTGCCGCCGATCTCGTCGGACAGCTCGAAGCAGTCATAGGGGACGCCGGCGTCCTTGAGGCGCTTGGCGGTGGTGAAACCGCTGCAGCCCGCACCGATGATGCACGCCTTGGGAAGCTTGCCCGTCATTTCCGCCCACCTGACTTATCGTTGTTCAGGTGAGCCTAGCAGGGTCGCGGGCGGCGTCAAACGGCGCCGTTGCGTTAGAGTCCTAGCGCCCGGCCCGGCTATAGGTCGCGGTGCAGCGGGCCGTGCACTGGGCCCATTGCGGCGTGCAGCCGTCGTCGTCGCCATTGGCCGCGCAGAAATAGCGGATGCGGGCGCAGGCGGCCTTGCATTGCAGGGGGTCGGCCCCTGGCGCTGGGCGGCCAGAGGGATCGGCGCGGGCAGCACAGTGACCGTGGCCTGTTGCGCCCCGGCGGGCGAAGCCCCTGCCGGCGTCACGAGGGCGGCGATCAGCAGCAGCAGGGCGGTCGAGCGGCGCATGCGATCAGCCTAGCGGCCGAAAATTAAGGCTCCGCTAACCCTGCTCCCAGGCTCCGCCGCCTCAGCCCAGCCTGTCGATCAGGGCCATGGCCGCGGCCGGATTGCGCACCTTGGCCCCGGCGATGAAATAGGCGAACACGTCGCCGTGCTCGGCCCAGGCGCGGGTCTGGCCGACGACGGCGTCCAGCTCCTCGGCGCTCATGCCCGCGGGCTCGTCCTCGCGGCTGCACATCAGGCGGGCATAGGTGAAGTCGGCGGTCGGCTGATCGATGCGCGGCCAGTCGGGGGCCTCGTCGTCGACGGCATAGACGATGGCCGCGCCATAGGCCTGGGCCAGGTCATAGAACTGCTGGGTCTGGAAGGTCGGGCTGCGCACCTCCAGGGCGTGGCGGGCCGGCCGGCCGCCGATCTCGCGGGGCAGCAGTTTCAGAAAGCCCTCGAAGTCGACCGGATCGAATTTCTTGGTGGCCATGAACTGCCAATTGATGGGGCCCAGCTTGTCGCCCAGTTCGTCCAGGCCCTGGCCCAGGAACTTGGCCAGGGAGTCCTGGTTTTCCGACAGCACCTTGCGGTTGGTGCAGTAGCGGCTGGCCTTGACCGCGAACACGAAGTCGTCGGGCGTCTCGTCGCGCCACTTGCGCCAGCTGTCGGGCTTGAAGCTGGAATAGTAGGTGCCGTTGATCTCGATACTGGTCAGCTGGCGGCTGGCATAGGCCAGCTCGTCCTTCTGCTTGAGGGTGTCGGGATAGAACACGCCGCGCCAGGGCTCGAACGTCCAGCCGCCGATGCCGGCCCGAATGACGCCTTTGGACATGGATGTTCCCTTCCTGTTCACCGCGACCTTAGGCAAGGTTTTCAGGGGCGTCGAGGGGGCGGTCGCTCAAACGCACGACGCCCGCCCCGGGGACCGGGACGGGCGTCGCGTCGGCATAGGATCGGGTCAGGCTAGACCAGCGACCCGTGGCACTGCTTGAACTTCTTGCCCGATCCGCAGGGACAGGCGCCGTTGCGGCTGGTGCGATCCCAGCCGTCGGGCAGGACCGAGACCGGCAGGGCCTCGCGCTGCTGCGGCGACAGACCCTCGGGGATGGCGCCGGCCACGGCGACATTCTCGCCGGTCAGCGGATCCATATGGACCTCGATCAGGCCCTCGGGCGTGTGCAGCGGCTCGGGCTCGGCATAGGCGATCTCTACCGTCATCAGCCAGCGGGTGGTGTTGGTGCGCAGGTCGCCCAGAAGCTTCTCGAACAGGCTGAAGGCTTCGGTCTTGTACTCGTTGAGCGGATCGCGCTGGCCATAGCCGCGCAGGCCGATGACGTTGCGCAGGTGGTCCAGGTGCATCAGGTGCTCGCGCCACTGCAGATCGATCATCTGCAGCAGGAAGCTCTTTTCCACCGAGCGCATCTGCTCGGGGGTGATGATGCCTTCACGCTCGGCGGCGTAGGCGTCGGCGGCCTTGGTGATGCGCTCGCGCATCTCCTCGTCGGCGATGCCTTCCTCGGCCGCCCACTCGGCCAGGGGCAGGTCCAGGCCGAGGATCGCCTTGACCCGCTCGGCCAAGCCCTCGATGTCCCACTGCTCGGCATAGGCCTTGGGCGGCAGGTGGCGCAGGACCAGGTCGTCGACCACGTCGTGACGCATCTCGTGGATGATGTCCGAAAGGTCCGTGGCCTCCATGAACTCCTGGCGCTGCTCGAACACGGCCTTGCGCTGGTCGTTGACGACGTCGTCGTACTTCAGGAGGTTCTTGCGGATCTCGTAGTTGCGTTGCTCGACGCGCTTCTGGGCGGTGGCGATGGCGTTGTTGAGCCACTTGTGGGTGATCGCCTCGCCTTCCTGGACGCCGAAGGTGCGCATGATCGCGTCCAGGCGCTCGCCGGCGAAGATGCGCAGCAGGTCATCCTCGCACGACAGGAAGAACTTCGAACGGCCCGGATCGCCCTGACGGCCAGTGCGGCCGCGAAGCTGGTTGTCGATACGGCGGCTTTCGTGGCGCTCGGTGCCGAGCACGAACAGGCCGCCGGCGGCCAGGGCCTTGGCCTTGGCGGCGGCGATCTCGGCGTTCAGCTCGACGCGGAAGGCGGCCTCGTCCTCGGGGCTCGGGGCGATGCCCAGGCCCTTCTGTTCCTGGCGCCACTTGCTCATCCGCATGTCGACATTGCCGCCCAACTGGATGTCGGT
>NZ_PEGG01000134.1 GCF_002737765.1 Caulobacter sp. B11
GCGTTGCTGGCCCCGACATCGGACAGGCCTTCGAACAGCTTGCCGCCGAAGATCTTGGCCTCCAGACGCTCGCGTCGCGCGCCGCGCTGCAGCAGGCCGTTGATCAACAGCTCCATCGCATAGGCGCCGTAACGCACCGCGTCACCATCCCGCCGATTGTCGCCGGAATCGGGCAGCAGGAAGTGGTTCATGCCGCCGACGCCCGCCTGGGATCGCGCAGGCATGCGGCGATGCACGAGCCCAGTACGGTGGTCATGACCACGCTGGGATCGGACGAGACATGACTTTCGCCCTGGGTCACGTGAACCTTGATCGAAGGGCCGTCTTCCGGGTGTGTGTCTCGTGGGTTCATGTCAGTTGCCCGAACACTTGCTCGATCTTGTCCCGCAGCCCCTGAACAGTGAACGGCTTGACGCAATAGTTGTTGACGCCGAACTGCACGGCGCGTTGGACGAGTTCCCGATCGGCCCGACCCGTGAGCATCACGAACGCGGTCTGACGATCGGCGGGTGCGAGCGCACGGCGCGCAGCAGCGCCAGGCCATCCATCTTCGGCATGTTGAAGTCGGAGATCACCAGGTTGGCCGGCTTGGCCAGAAGCTGCTTGAGCGCTTCCTCGCCATCGGGCGCCTCGCGGACATCACGGAAGCCGATCTGTTGCAGCGCATTGCGGATCAGAGCCCGCATGGTCAGCTGGTCATCGACGACCAGAACGGAAATGGAACTTGCTTTGGGGCATGGACTAGCGCCTCGCTGAGGCTAGATCGAGAATGGATTGGCCGATGGAGGACAGGGACACCTGCTTCTCCACCGCGCCGATTTCAAAGGCGGCTCGGGGCATGCCGTAGACGACGCAACTCTGCTCATCCTGCCCGAGCGTGCGGGCCCCGGCGTTGCGCAGGGCCAGCAGGCCCTGGGCGCCGTCACGGCCCATGCCGGTGAGGATGGCCCCCACCGCCTTGTCGCCCACGGCCTTGGCCAGGGAGTTGAACAACACGTCAACCGAGGGCCGGTGGCCGCTGACCGGGTCGGCCGCGACCAGGCGGCACCGCAGGCCGCCAGAACGGACGACCTCCAGGTGGGCGCCGCCGCCAGGAGCGACATAGACCTTGCCCGCCTCCAGAAGCGCGCCGTCCGTGGCTTCCTGCACCTTGGCCCCGCTGGCGCGATCAAGTCGCGCGGCGAAACTGGCGGTGAAGGTGGCCGGCATGTGCTGGGTGATCACCGTCGGCGGACAGGTGTCGGGGAACAGGGTCAGGATCGACAGCAGGGCCTCGACCCCGCCCGTCGACGAGCCGATCGCCACCACGTCGCCCGAGGGCACATAGTCCTTGCGGCGGGCGGTGACGGGCGTGGCGTCGGCGCGGGTCCGCACCGAGGCGCGCGCCGCGGCCCGAACCTTGACGGCCACCTCGGCCAGGGCGTCGGCCGTGCCGGTCGCCATGGTCGGCTTGGCCACGCAGTCGACGGCGCCCAGTTCCAGGGCGCGCAGGGTCATTTCCGCGCCGGCCTGGGTCAGGCTGGAGACCATCACCACCGGCATCGGCCGAAGGCGCATGATCTTCTCGAGGAACTCGATGCCGTTCATGTTCGGCATCTCGATGTCGAGGGTGACGACGTCGGGATTGAGGGCCTTGATCATGCCCCGCGCTTCGAACGGGTCGCCGGCGGCGCCGACCACCTCGATGCCCGGGTCGCGATTGAGGGCGGCGGTGATCAGGCCCCGCATGGTGGCCGAGTCATCGACGACGAGGACGCGTATCTTGCTCATGGTCAACCCGCCACCTTGCGATAGGCGGTCAGACCGCAGCTTTCGAACGCCGTGACCGAAGCGCCGACGCGCTCGGAATGGCCGACATAAAGACGACCGCCCGTCGGCATCAGCGGCGCGAAGCGCTGCCAGACCCGCTCCTGGGTGGGCTCGTCGAAATAGATCACGACGTTGCGGCAGAAGATGGCGTCGAACGGGCCCTTCATCGGCCAGCGCGGACCATTGAGGTTCAGCTCGCGGAAGGCCACGAGGCTGCGAGCGGCGGCGTTGACGCGGAAACTGCGGCGGTCACTGGCGTCGCGCTCGAAATATTGCGAGCGCATCTGCGCCGGAATGCCTTCGAGCAACTGTTCCTCATAGACCGCCTCGCGGCCGGTGGCCAAGACGTTGGTGTCGATGTCTGTACCGAGGATCCGGATGTCGAGGTCGGCGGCGTTGGGCCACACCGACAGCACCGTGAAAGCCATCGAATAGGGCTCCTGCCCCGACGAGCTGGCCGCCGACCACAGACGCAGACGCCCGCCGGCCCGCACGCGGTCGGCCATGGGTTCCAAAACCGTGGCGCGCAGGTCGTCGAAATGGTGCGGCTCGCGGAAGAAGCGGGTCACGTTGGTGGTCAGGGCGCGCAGCATGTGCTGCTGCTCGTCGACATTGCCCTCCTGAGCCACCAGCGAGCAGTATTCCTGGAAGCTGCGCAGGCCCAGCGTGCGCAGGCGCTTGGCCAGGCGCGAATAGACCAGCGTGGCCTTGCTGTCGGGCAGGCTGATGCCCGCCTGATCGTAGAGCAGACCCGCGATGCGCTTGAAGTCCTGGTGGGTGAAGGCGAACTCGCCATCGACCAGGGCCGCGTCGCGACGATCGGAGAATGAGGTGGAGGACTGGGTCATGCGGCGACGGCCTCCCTTTCAGGCAGCAGGCGATCCAGCGAGATCTCGCTGATCATCCGGCCGTCCAGCGAGATGATCCCGCGGATGAAATTGCGAACCCGGTCGCAGGCCACGTCAGGCGTGGGCTGAACCAGATCATCGGTGATCGAAAGAATGTCCGACACGGCGTCGACCAGCAGGCCGATGGTGCGGTCGTCGGCCTTCACCACGATGAACACGTTGCGAACGGTCGGCTCGACCATCGGCATGCCCAGGCGAACGGCCAGGTCCATGATCGGCAACACGGCGCCGCGCAGGTTGATCACCCCGCGCATATAGCCTGGCGACTGTGGCAGGGCCGTCGCCGGGCTCCAGCCGCGGATCTCGCGAACCGCCATGATGTCCACGCAGTATTCTTGCTGGCCCACGCGGAACGAGATCAGTTCGCGACGTTCGCCGGTGATGTTGGGAGGCGCTTGATCGGTCATGGCGCTATTCCGCGGCGATCAGGGTCGGATCAGCGGAACGGGGCGGCTCGCGGCGGCGCAGGCCGATGACGGCGTCGACGTCGAGAATCAGCGCCACCCGGCCATCGCCCAGGATGGTCGCGGCGGCGACGCCCTCGACCTGCTGGTAGTTCTGCTCCAGCGATTTGATGACCACCTGGCGCTGTCCGTGAATGGCGTCGGCGACCAGGGCGGCGCGTGAACCGTCCTCACCCTCGACCAGCAGCACGACCCCCTCGGTCGGCGACGGCGAGGTGTCGCGATAGCCCAGGGTCAAGCCGACATCGATCAGCGGCACGAAGCTGTCGCGGACGGCCAGCACGGCGCCGACGGGGCCCAGCGGGCGGACCTCTTCGGCCTTGGGTCGCAGGCTTTCGACGATCGCCGCCAGGGGCACGACCAGGGTTTCGCCGGCGACGTCGATGACCATGCCGTCCAGAACGGCGAGGGTCAGGGGCAGGCTGAGCGTGAAGGTCGAGCCCAGGCCGGGTCGCGAGGCGATCGAGATGCGGCCGCCGAGCGCCTGGACGCTGCGCTTGACCACGTCCATGCCGACGCCGCGGCCGGAGACGTCCGAGATCTTGTCAGCGGTGGAGAAGCCGGGAAGGAAGATCAGGTTGTCGATCTCTTCGTCGGTCAGCTGGATTTCCGGCGAGATCAGGCCCTTCTTGACCGCGATCGACAGCACGCGTTCGCGATTGATGCCCCGGCCGTCGTCCTGGACCTCGATGACGATCCGGCCGCTGCGATGCAGGGCGGCCAGGCGCACCACGCCTTCGGGATTCTTGCCCGCCGCCTTGCGCTCCTCGGGCGTTTCGAGCCCGTGGTCGATGGCGTTGCGCAGCATGTGGGTGATCGGATCAGCCAGACGCTCAATGACCGTCTTGTCGACCTCGGTATTTTCGCCGTCCATCACCAGGCGGGCCTGCTTGCCCGTCATGTTGGCGACTTCGCGGACCAGGCGCGGCATGCGCTGGAACACCGACTTCACCGGCTGGGCGCGGATAGCCATCACGCTGTCCTGGATCTCGCGGGTGAGCTGTTCCAGCTCATCCAGACCCATGGCTAGGTTGGAGGATGGGGCGATGCCATATTCGCCGACGCGCTGCGCCAGCATGGCCTGATTGATGACCAGTTCGCCGACCAGATCGATCAGGCGGTCGATGCGTTCGGGATCGACGCGGATCACCGACTGGCCGGGACCGGGCACCTCGATCTGCTGGGCCTTGGCGGCGACGGCGGCGGCCGGCGCATTGGCCGCGACTGGCGGCGCGGCGGGCGCGGGCGCCGAGACCGGGGCCGGCGCGACCGCCTCGACGACGGGCGGCGCGATGATCGGCTGCTCGACGACGGGCGGCGCGATCGTCAGTTCGGGTTCGGGCGCGGGCGCCGTCTCGACAGGATTGAGCAGGGCGGCCAAAGCCTGATCGACGGGCGCCTCGCCGCGAACGATCTCAAGCTCGCAATCGCCATCGACGAATTCGAACACTTCGCGGATCGCGGCCTCGTCCTGCTCGGTCTCGAGCCGGACGGTCCAGGTGACATAGGCGGCCTCGGGATCGAGGAATTCAAGCGTCGGCAGGGCGCTGTCGTCCAGGGTCGCCTGGATGGGGCCCAGGCGCGCGAGCTCGCGCAGCAGCAGGGCGGTCTCGTTGGCCTTGCGATACAGGTCGGACTTCGGGCGGATCGACACGGTCCAGGCGTCGCCGATCGCCTGAAAGACGGTGGCGGCCTGCTCGTCGATCGTGATGGTCATGGGCTGGAAGTCGAAGCCCAGATCATCGTCTTCCAGGCTCTCCTCCGGCTCCATGACGAACGGAACCGGCGCGGCGGCCTCGACGGGGACACCAGGCTCGGGCGCGGGCGGGGCCGCGTACGACGGATCGGTCCAGGCCTTCAGCTCGGCGGCCATCGCGGCCGAGACCGCGTCATCCACCATGCCCAGCCCGCGGGCCGAGCTGACATGGTCGGCGAGCACGTCGGACGCCCGCAACAGCACCGCGATCAGGTCCTGAGTGCTGGGAATCTCGTTCGAACGCAGGGCGTCGAGCAGGGTTTCGAACACATGGGCGAACCGCACCAGCGGTTCGAGGCCAAAAGCCCCTGCCCCACCCTTGATCGAGTGGACGGCGCGAAACACGGCGTTGACGGTGTCGCCATCGTCAGTGCCGTCCTGCATGGCCAGGAGCCCGCCTTCGAGGTCAGCGAGCAGTTCCTCGCATTCCTGAAAGAAGGTGACCTTGATGGCCTCTAGCTCGTCCATTCCCACTTATCCTAATCGAGTGTCTTATCGTGTCCGGCAGGTTTCGAAGATCAGGCCGCGACCCGGCGGATGGCTTCGACCAGCTTCTCGGGGTTGAACGGCTTGACGATCCAGCCGGTCGCGCCGGCGGAACGGGCGCGAGCCTTCTTGGCCGGATCGCTTTCCGTGGTCAGGACCAAGATCGGGATGGCGCGATAGTCGTCGTCGACCCGCACCGCCTCGATGAAGCCGAAACCGTCCAGCTTCGGCATGTTGATATCGGTGATGATGACATCGGGGCGATGGGCGGAGAGAACCTCCAGACCATGCTCGCCGTCGACTGCTTCGACGACATTGAACCCTGCGCCGGTCAGGGCCATGCGCAGCATGTCCCTCATCGTGCGAGAATCATCGACCGTGAGGATCGTACGCGTCACGAGGTGGCTCCATGGATAGCCGTCGGAAAGAACGCCCCTTCGGCGCCAAACAGACGGGTGGTTTCTAGAAAGGCCTCGGAAGGGGCCACGATCGAAAACGTCTTGCCGTCGACGGTCCAGGCTTTCTGGGCCGCCAGCAGAACCTGCAGGCACAGTCCGCCGAGGCGGCGAACCTGGTCAGCGTGAACCTCGATCGCGTTGCCGCGGTTCTCGATGAACGCCTGCTTCAGGGGACCCGCGGCCTTCAGGTCGAGGGTTTCGGGTAGGGCCAGCGCCGGCATCAGAATTCCTCCCAGGCGTCGGTGGATGGCGCCGCGGCCGCCGCCGCGCCGCCGCGCGCGGCGGGACGGGCATAGGCGCCGAGGCGCGCGCGTTGTTCAGCGACCGGGTTTCGAGCCGGCGCATCGTGGCTTTCGGCCTCGCGCGGACGATGTCCGGCGCGGCCTTCACTGACCTGGAAGCGGCTGAGCAGGCGCACCAGCTCGGCGGTTTCGCCCTTCAGGGAATGGGTGGCGGCGGTGGACTGCTCGACCATCGCGGCGTTCTGTTGGGTCACCTGATCCATCTGGTTGACGGCGGTGTTCACTTCGTTCAGCCCCGTGGCCTGCTCGGCGGCCGAGGCCGCGATCTCGGTGACCAGCGCGTCGATTTCCCCGACCTTGATGACGATGCGTTGCAGCGCTTCGCCGGTCTGGCCGACGAGGTTGACGCCGGACGCGACCTGCTGGGTCGAGGACGAAATCAGGGTCTTGAT
>NZ_PEGG01000135.1 GCF_002737765.1 Caulobacter sp. B11
AGCGCGGCATTCCGGTGATCGTCGCCACCCAGATGCTGGAATCCATGACCAGCTCGCCCACCCAACCGGGCCGAGGCCTCCGATGTGGCCAACGCCGTCTATGAGGGGGGCCGACGCGGTGATGCTGTCGGCCGAGTCCGCCGCCGGCGACTATCCCGAGGAATCGGTGGCGATGATGAACCGCATCATCGAGCGGGTGGAGCGCGATCCGCGCTGGCCGGAGCTGATGCACGCCGAGCAGCCGCATGACGACGCCGACGCCGATGTGCTGGTGGTCGCCGCCGCCGGCGCGGCGCGCTCGGGCTCCAGCGCCTGCCTGGTGGCCTCACCACCACCGGGGCCACGGCCCGCCGCCTGGCCCGCGAGCGGCCGCTGCAGCCGGTGCTGGCCCTATCGCCGGAGATCGACGCGGTTCGCCGCCTGTGTCTGGTCTGGGGCGTCGAGCCTCGGGTCAGCGCCCAGCCCGACAGCCTGGAGGTGGTCACCACCGACGCCGTCGCCAAGGCTGTCGCGCTGGAATTGGTCCTGCCGGGCCAGCGCCTGCTGATCGTGGCCGGCACGCCGTTCGGCGCGCCCGGCGCGGCCAATCTGTTGCGCCTGGCCCATGCGCCGTTCCCGACCCGGCGGCGTTGATCCGCACCGCGACGTTCAGCTCAGCGGGGCGGGCAGCAGCCGTTTGTAGCCCTGGCGCACGGAGTCATAACATTCGCAGGCCAGAGCCTCCAGACCCGGCCTGTCGAGCAGGTAGATGACGCCGCGACTGTAACGGATCAGCCGTCGGCCCCACAGGGCCCTGGCCACCGCCGTCACGGTGGTGCGCTGGACGCCCAGCATGTCGGCCAGGAATTCCTGGGTCACATGGATGGTCTTGTCGTCGATAAGGTCATCACAGGACAGCAGCCAGCGGCAGAAGCGCGCCTCGACCGCGTGCAGCGCGTTGCAGGCCACCGACTGGATCGCATGGCCAAACAGGGCTTCGTTGTGACGGTCGATCATCGCTCGCAACGGGGCGCTGTGTTGATAGATCTCATTGAGGATACTGGCCGAGATCCGCCAAGCCTCGCACGACACCTGAACAACCGACCGGGACATCGATTCTCGCGGGCCGATGGCCGCATTCAGCCCCAAGGCGCCCTCGCGTCCGATCATGGCCGTGTGGATCGCCGTGCCGTTCCGCATCAGCGTCATCATCGAAATGGCGCCGGCATCCGGAAAGTAAATCGACTCGATTGGATCGCCCGGTTCATAAATCAGGTGACCACGTTCGAGCTCAACGTGAGCGATTTTGGACGATATGTGTCCAAAATCCTCAGTCGGAAGCGCAGACAACAGGCGGTTATTCAAGCGTCCAACAGCCTCGTATTAACGAAACAAGCGCTCAAGCGCGCCTGGGCTGCGATCTTTAGGTTGTAATCTGAGTTTGCGCTGTCGTCTATCCGACATAGTGGCGGGAGTAATTCTCGTCCCGGTGTCAGGGAATTTGATCCCTCCCACAGGTTTTCGAGCGCGCTGCTCGGCGCGGGGGGAGTGGCGGTCAGGCTAACGCAGAAATGGGCCTTGCAGCCCGACGATGACCGTCGCCGGATTGCAAGGCGCTGTATTGAGGATTCTTCAGAACCCGCTCAGCCGCGCATAGCGATCGCGGTGGAACGCCGCGCCGCCGAACAGGGCTTCGGCGACCCGAGCGCGCTTCATGTAGAGGCCGGAGTCGTGAGCGTCGGTCATGCCGATGCCGCCGTGCATCTGGACCATCTCGTTGGAAGCCAGGTGCAGCACTTCGCTGGCCTTGGCCTTGGCCAGGGAAGCCAGGGCGCGGGTGTCGCCGCCGGCGTCGGCGGCTTCCAGGGCGGCCTCGACGCAGGAGCGGGTGGTTTCCAGATCCAGATCGGTGAACCACTTGGCGGCCCGATGCTGCAGGGCCTGGAACGTGCCGATCAGCTGGCCGAACTGGCTGCGGGTCTTCAGATAGTCGAGCGTGATCTCGAAGGCGGCGGTGGCCGTGCGAGCATCTCGGCGGCCAGGCCGGCATAGGCGCGGTCCAGGGTCGGCTCCAGTACGGTCCAGCCCTTGCCGACCTCGCCCAGCACGGCGTCGGCGCGCGAGCTTGACGCCGTCGAAGGTGATCTGGCTGGCGCCGCGGCTGTCGACCAGGGCCAGGTGGCCGCGGCTCACCCCGGCCGTGTCGGCGGGGACCAGGAACAGGGTCAGGCCGTCGCTGTCGCCGATCTGCCGCTGGTGCGGGCCACGACGATCAGCAGGTCGGCCGCGTCGCCGTCGAGCACGAAGGTCTTGGTTCCGTTCAGCACGAAGCCGCCGCCGTCCGCCTTGGCCGCCAGGGCGGTCTTCAAGGGGGCGTGGTGCGAGCCTTCGTCGATGGCCAGGGTGGCGACGATCTCGCCCAGCGCGATCTTCGACAGCCAGGCGGCCTTCTGGGCGTCGGTTCCGCCCAGGGTCAGGGCCCGAGGCGGCGATCAGGGCGGTGGAGAGCAGGGGCGAGGCGACCAGGGTGCGGCCAGTCTCTTCCAGCACCAGGCCCAGGCCCAGATAGCCGAAGGCCGAGCCGTCATGCCCTCGGGGACGATCACGCCGGCCCAGCCCATCTGGCCCATCTCGCTCCAGGCGGCGGCGTCGAAGCTGGCGCCGGACTTGCCGTCGCGCAGCTTGCGCAGGGGCCGCCACGGGGGCGCTGTCGGTGGTCCAACCCTTGGCGCGTCGCGCAGCATGGTCTGTTCTTCGTGTCAGGACGGCCATGGTCAGGTCGTGCTCCGTGGATCGGTGATGGACGGCCCCAGGCGAGGGCCTGTCGAGCGGTCATTGCCCAGAAGAGCTCGCCGTCCTCGGTGAGAAAGCTGGGCGCGCCGAACAGGCCGCGCGACATGGTCCTTCAGGCGGGTCTTGATCGTGTCGCTGTTGGCGGCGGCCAGAACGTGCTCGGGCCCGGCGCCGACGCTGGCGATGATCGGGGCCAGCACGGCCGGGTCGGCGATGTCGGCGTCATCGACGAAATTGGCCTGATAGACCGCGCGGCTGAAGGCCGGGGTCCAGCCGTCGTCCAGACCCGCCGTCGCCACCCGCGCCGCCAGCAGGCTGTTGCGTGGGAAGCTGGTCGGATGGACGAGCGGCAGGCCCTCTTCCGAGCACAGCCGTTCCATGTCGCGCCACATATAGGCGCCCTTGACCGGGAAGGCGTTGAACGGGCTGTCGGTCAGGCCCTGCTGGCCATGCAACAGCGGACCCAGCAGGAACGGCCGCCACGCCACCGCCACCCCGGCCTCCTCGGCCAGGCGCTCGATGCGCATGGCCGCGGGGTAGGAGTAGGTCGAGGCGAAGTCGTACCAGAACTCGATCATCGAACTATTGGTGATCCAGCAGCCCAAGCACGCGCTTGGCGACGACGTTGAGATTGACCTCGCTGGTGCCGCCCTCGATCGAGTTGCCCTTGGCGCGCAGCATGGCTCGCATGGCGTTCAGCTCATCGTGGGTGAAGCCCTGGCCTTCCCAGCCCAGGCCCTGCAGGCCCAGGGCCTCGACCAGCAACTCGGTGCGCTCCTGGTTCATCTTGGCGGCGGCGTACTTGATGATCGACACGGCGGCGCTGGGGCCGTTGCCGGTCTTGGACTCGGCCTCGGCGCGGCGCACGGTCAGCATGAAGGCGTGGGCGTCCATGCGGTGGGCGGCGATGCGGGTGCGCAGGTCGCCGTCGTCGATACGGCCCTGGGCGTCGACGCCGATTTCCTTCTTGGCCGTCTCGACCAGATCCAGGCCGCCTCCGCCGCCGAAGCCGCTGGCGCTGATATTCTGGCGTTCGTACTGCAACAGGCGCTTGGCGATGTCCCAGCCGCCGTTGACCTTGCCGACCAGCTGTTCCTTGGGAACCTTCACATTGTCGAAGAAGGTCTCGCAGAACGGCGAGGAGCCGCTGATCAGCTTGATCGGCCGCGCCTCGACGCCGGGCGAGGTCATGTCGAACAGCACGAAGGAAATGCCTTCATGCTTCTTGGTCGTGTCGGTGCGCACCAGGCAGAAGATCCAGTCGGCCTGGTCGGCATAGCTGGTCCAGACCTTCTGGCCGTTGATCAGCCAGTGGTCGCCCTTGTCCTCGCACTTGGTCTGCAGGCTTGCCAGGTCAGAGCCCGCGCCGGGCTCGGAATAGCCCTGGCACCAGCGGGTCTCGCCGCGCACGATCTGCGGCAGGAAGCGCTGCTTCTGCTCTTCGGTGGCGTATTCCAGCAGCACCGGGCCCAACATCCAGACGCCGAAGCTCATCAGGGCCGGCCGGGCCTTCAGGCGGCGCAGTTCCTGTTCGAGGACCTTGTTTTCAGCCTTGGACAGTCCGCCGCCGCCATATTCCTTGGGCCACATGGGGGCCGTCCAGCCGCGCTCAGCCATACGGTCCAGCCACAGCTTGGCGTCGGGATTGGCCCATTTCATCTTGCGGCCGCCCCAGGGCGCGTCGTCCTCGCCCATCGGCGCGTGCAGCGAGGGCGGATAATTAGCTTCCAGCCAAGCCCGCGTTTCGGCGCGGAAGGTGTCGAGTTCGCTGGCCCCGAAGTCCGCCATGGCCTTGCTCCCTTGGATCGATCATTTGACGCGCTGCGCCGCTTTGGCCGGCAGACTACGCCAGCCGACGCGGGGAGCAAGTCGATTCAAACATATGTTCGCCATGAGACGGAAGGCGTGGGCCGGTCAGCGGTGTATAGGGAGGGACGATGACGTGTCCGTCTCCGGATTCGCCGATCAGGGGTCTCGATGTCTGCTCGTGAACTGAGGCCTGCCGCCCTGGCCGTCGCGCCATCGCTGGCGGGGATCGTCGCCGGCGTGGCGGGCATCCTGCTGCTGGCGTCCGGCGCGACGCCGTCTGAACCGACGCGTTTCGCGATCCTGATGGCGGTCGCGCCCAGCATCCTGATCGAGCTTAGCCACTTCCTGTCGTCGATCCTTGGCCTGGTGCTGTTGCTGCTGGCCTTCGGCCTGCGCTCGCGGCTCGACGCGGCCTGGTGGGCGGCCTTGATCTGTCTGGCCGCAGCCTCGGTTCTGGCGGTGTTCAAGGGGCTGAACTGGGAAGAGACCGCCATGCTCAGCGCGGCTTTCTTTTTGATTTTGCCCTTCCACGAGGCCTTTCCGCGCAAGGCCGCCCTGTCGCGGATGGAGATCACCCCGGGCTGGCTGCTGTCGGCCGCCGCCGCCCTAGTGGGGGTCGCGCTCTCTGGCTGGTGGACCTTTACCCACACCGAATACGCCGACCAGTCGTGGATCAAGATGATGGGCGACAAGGAGGCGGCGCGGGCTATCCGCTCTTCGGCCGCTGCGGGCATACTGCTGATCGGCATCGGCGTCTGGCGCCTGATCGCCACCCCCGCCACGCCGTCGGTGGTCGACGACACCGACCCCGACTTTGATCGCGTGCGCGCTATCCTGGCCAAGGCCGAGGCGGCGGAGACATCGTCGAACCTGGCCCTGCTGGGCGACAAGCGCTTCCTGTTCTCGGCCTCGGGCGAGAGCTTCCTGATGTTCGGGGTGCGCAAGCGCTCCTGGATCGCCATGGGGCCGCCGGTCGGCCGTCGCGACGAGCGGGTCGAACTGTTCTGGCGCTTCCGCGAACTGGCCGACGCCCACGCGGCGCGGGCCGGCTTCTACGCCCTCGGCCCCGACGACCTGCCCGACAGCGTCGACCTGGGCCTGGCCATCCAGAAGACCGGCGAGAGCGCCGCCGTGCCGCTGGCGGCCTTTTCGATGGCCGGTCGCCGGCGCGAGGTGCTGCGGCGTAACTGGCGGCGGGCCGACGAGGGCGGCGCGGCCTTCGAGGTGCTGCCGGCGGGCGCGGCGATGGCGATCATGGACGAGCTGGAGGTGATCTCCGACGCCTGGTTGGCTCACCATTCGGGCGGCGAGAAGGCCTTTTCGATGGGCGGGTTCGAACCGCGCTACGTGGCCGAGTTCCCAATCGCCGTCGTGCGGGTGGCCGGTCGGATCGTCGCCTTCGCAACCCTGTGGCCGACCGCGCACAAGGCCGCCTTCTCGATGGACCTGATGCGCTACGCCGACGACGCCCCCAAGAACGTCATGGACTATCTGTTCGTCGAGCTTTTGCAGTGGGGCAGGGACGAGGGCTATGGCGCCTTCGAGTTCGGCATGGCCCCCTGGCCGGCCTCAATGACCGGCCCCTGGCCCCGATCATGTCGCGCGTCGGCCGCCTGCTCTATGAGCGGGGCGAGGACATCTACAATTTCCAGGGCGTCCGCCGCTACAAGGACAAGTACGATCCGGTCTGGCAGCCGCGCTACATTGCCGCGCCTCACAAGTGGTCGATCCCGTTTCTGCTCGCCGATATCGGTCTGTTGTCGTCCGGCGGCGTCTCGGGCCTGACCAAACGTCCGCGACCTAGTAGCGCGGGCCGCCGGTCTGCATCCCCAGCAGGGTCAGCAGGTGGGCCGCCAGAAGCAGGGTGATCACGG
>NZ_PEGG01000136.1 GCF_002737765.1 Caulobacter sp. B11
ACCGGATGAACGTCGATGGGAAGCTCCGTCCGACCTCGCACCATCGCGCCGAGTTGGCGCGACGGGCGTTGTCGCGCGCCGGACCCTAAGCGCCGCCTAGAAGCTCTGGGCGCCCAGGGCGATGATGGTCTTGAACGCCCAGACCGTGCAGGCCACCGAGATCATCAGGGTCATGAAGTCAGCAAAGCCCGAACGGTGCTTGGGGGCCTTGGCCGCCTTGCCGCCCTTGGCCGGCGCCGCCGGCGTGGCCTTTTCCGCCTTCTTGCTCACGATCGTCATCCCGCCCGACCGCGAGAGGCGCGGCCTGATGACCACAGGCAACCACGGCGGCGGTGAAGGTCACGCTTCCAAAGGCGGTTAACGATTTGGCGCCGGCGGCGCTCCCGCACGGGCCCGCCCCTGCTGACATCTGCTGTCAGTAGGGAGTCCTGTCGTGACGACGCGACATTTGTTCGCATCTTGTTCTTGTGTTAATTCCCGGATCGAGCCCTACATATAGCCGCTGCGCCGCATCCTCCCTGCGGCCACATGCGTTCCGGAAAACATGGCCGAACAACTCAACTTCATCCGCGTGCGCGGCGCCCGCGAGCACAATCTCAAGAACGTCAATGTCGACATCCCGCGCGGCGAGCTGGTGGTGATCACCGGCCTGTCGGGCTCGGGCAAGAGCTCGCTGGCGTTCGACACCATCTACGCCGAGGGCCAGAGGCGGTATGTCGAGTCGTTGTCGGCCTATGCCCGCCAGTTCCTGGAGCTGATGAGCAAGCCGGACGTCGACCTGATCGAGGGCCTGTCGCCGGCCATCTCGATCGAGCAGAAAACCACCTCGCGCAACCCGCGTTCCACCGTCGGCACGGTCACCGAGATCCACGACTATATGCGCCTGCTGTGGGCGCGAGTCGGGATCCCCTATTCGCCCGCCACCGGCCTGCCGATCGAGAGCCAGACCATCAGCCAGATGGTCGACAAGATCACCGCCCTGCCCGAGGGCACGCGCCTCTACCTGCTGGCCCCGGTGGTCCGCGACCGCAAGGGCGAGTACCGCAAGGAGATCGCCGAGTGGCAGAAGGCCGGCTTCCAGAGGCTGAAGATCGACGGCGAATTCTATCCGATCGAAGACGCGCCGGTGCTCGACAAGAAGTTCAAGCACGACATCGACGTGGTCGTGGACCGCATCGTCACCAAGCCGGGCATGGAGCAGCGCCTGGCCGACTCGATGGAACAGGCCCTGCGCCTGGCCGACGGCCTGGCCGTGGCCGAATGGGCGACGATCGACGAGGGCGAGAAGGAGCCGCGCCGGCTGCTGTTCTCCGAGCGCTTCGCCTGCCCGGTCAGCGGCTTCACCATCGCCGAGATCGAGCCGCGCCTGTTCTCGTTCAACAATCCGGCGGGCGCCTGCCCCAAGTGCGACGGCCTGGGCGCCAAGCTGGCCTTCGACGCCGACATGGTCATTCCGGACAAGGACAAGACCCTGCACAAGGGCGCGGTCGCGCCCTGGGCCAAGGGCCCCTCGCCGCTCTACACCCAGACCCTGCAGGCCCTGGCCCGGCACTATGGCTTCTCGATGGACGAGCCCTGGCACAAGCTGCCGCAGACCGCGCGCGACGTGGTGCTGCACGGCTCCGGCGGGACCAAGATCAAGTTCGTCTATGACGACAACGCCCGCAAATACGAGGTCGACAAGCCTTTCGAGGGGGTGATGCCCAATCTCGAGCGGCGCTGGCGCGAGACCGACAGTAGCTGGGTGCGCGAGGAACTGGGCCGCTACCAGTCCGACACCCCCTGCGACGTCTGCCACGGCAAGCGCCTGAAGCCCGAGGCCCTGGCGGTCAAGATCGCCGGCCTCGACATCGCCGACGTCTCGATGCTGGCCATCCGCCCGGCCAAGGACTGGTTCGCCGGCCTGGAGGCCCAGTTCAGCGACAAGCAGATGGAGATCGCCCGCCGGATCCTGAAGGAGATCAATGATCGCCTGCGGTTCCTGGTCGATGTTGGGCTGGACTATCTGAACCTGTCACGCGGCTCGGGCACCCTGTCGGGCGGCGAGAGCCAGCGCATCCGCCTGGCCAGCCAGATCGGCTCGGGCCTCACCGGCGTGCTCTATGTGCTCGACGAGCCGTCGATCGGCCTGCACCAGCGCGACAACACCCGCCTGTTGACCTCGCTGCAGGGCCTGCGCGACCTGGGCAATTCGGTGCTGGTGGTCGAGCATGACGAAGAGGCCATCCTCACCGCCGACTATGTGATCGACATGGGTCCCGCCGCGGGCGTGCATGGCGGCGAGATCGTCGCCGAGGGCAAGCCGGCCGACATCATGGCCAATCCCGCCAGCGTCACCGGCATGTACCTGACCGGCGCCCGCGAGATCGCCGTGCCGGAAGACCGCCGGCCGATCAACAAGAAGAAGATGCTGCGGGTCATCGGGGCCACCGGCAACAACCTCAAGGGCGTGACCGGCGAGATCCCGGTCGGGACCTTCACCTGCATCACCGGGGTGTCGGGCGGCGGCAAGTCGACCTTCACCATCGAGACCCTCTACAAGGCCGCCGCCCGTCGCCTGAACAACGCCAGCGACGCCCCGGCCCCGCACGAGCGCATCGAGGGTCTGGAGAATTTCGACAAGGTCATCGACATCGACCAGAGCCCGATCGGCCGCACCCCGCGCTCGAACCCGGCCACCTATACCGGCGCCTTCGGGCCGATCCGCGACTGGTTCGCCCAGTTGCCGGAGAGCAAGGCCCGCGGCTATGGCCCCGGCCGTTTCAGCTTCAACGTCAAGGGCGGCCGCTGCGAGGCCTGCCAGGGCGACGGCCTGATCAAGATCGAGATGCACTTCCTGCCCGACGTCTACGTCACCTGCGACGTCTGCAAGGGCAAGCGCTACAACCGCGAGACCCTCGACATCCTGTTCAAGGGCAAGACCATCGCCGAGGTCCTCGACATGACCGTCGAGGAGGCCGCCGACTTCTTCAAGGCGGTGCCGCCGATCCGCGACAAGATGGAGACGCTGAAGCGGGTCGGCCTGACCTATGTCAAGGTCGGCCAGTCGGCCACCACCCTGTCGGGCGGCGAGGCCCAACGGGTCAAGCTGTCCAAGGAACTGTCCAAGCGCGCCACCGGCCGCACCCTGTACATCCTCGACGAACCGACCACCGGCCTGCACTTCGAGGACATCAAGAAGCTGCTTGAGGTGCTGCACGAGCTGGTCGACCAGGGTAATACCGTGGTCGTCATCGAGCACAATCTCGACGTCGTGAAGACCGCCGACTGGCTGCTGGACTTCGGCCCCGAGGGCGGCGACGGCGGCGGCGAGATCATCGCCGTGGGCTCGCCCCAGGACGTCGCCAAGGTCGAGGCCTCATGGACCGGCCGCTACCTCAAGGAGGTCCTGGACCGCCACGAGATCCGGCGGCTGGCGCGGGTGGCGGCGCTGAAGGCCAGCAAGCGGGCCTGAGCGTCCGCCTTCAGGTCAGCCTTCGCCCTTGAGCTCGCGGTAGATCGCCGGGGCTGGGGCGAACATCACCAGGGCGGCCAGCACCGACAGCGCGCCGACCAGAACCAGCCGCACCACGCCCACCGGCGTCAGGAAGGCCTGCAGGGAACTGATGTCCGACTTCAGGACCTCGCCGGCCCCGGCGAAGCCGCCGATGATCATCGCCACGGCAGTGCCCAGCAGCAGGATGGCCATATAGACGACCACAAACAGCACGAAGGCGAGGAGATAGGTCACCAGCAGCGGCCAGAACCGCCCCTTGGTGATGGGCAGCGACCCCCGCAGCGTGATCCGGCCGCCGACGAAGGTCGCGACGCCGGCGAAGGACAGGCGCACCGCGGCATAGATCGTCACGCCGAAGATGCCGACCAGGCCCAGCAGCGCGATCAGGCCCAGTAGGGGGTTGTCGCCGAGGATCTTCTGCAGGATCGTCACCACCGCCCCGACCAGCATGGCGCTGCCGATATAGACCCCAATCACCGCCAGCGTGTAGAGCAGCTGGGCGCAGAACTGGCGAAACTCGTCGGCCCCGAGCCGCAGATAATAGGGGGCCGGATCCATCGGCCGCAGCACCATCCGATAGACGCCGGTGAGCAGGATCGCCGAGGTGGCTAGGTTGAAGGCCCCCGACAGCATCAGGATCGGCAGGACCTTCAGCATCTGCTCGGCCATCTTCTCGGCGTCCGGCGCGCTGGAGGGGTCGAAATCGAAGAAGGTCTGCAGTTCGGCCCCGCCGACCGCGATCAGGATGATCGTCGTCACGGCCGACAGCACCATCAGCACTGTCCCCCAGACCGCCACGGTCCTGGGGTGCTCGCGCACCATGCGAAAGCCGGCGAAGGCCGCGTCGGTGGTCGAGAACTTTTGCATGTCGTCCCTCGGCAATGGGTTCGATCCGAGGCCTAACAAGGTTCGCGCGGCCGCGACAGTCCCTTGCGCGCAATCGACGGCTGGGCAAACGCTTCCGCAGCTTCTAACGTTTGTTTGAAACCATAAACGGCTGGCGCTGAACGCCGGCTCGGGAGGACGCCGCATGAAGCTCTACGGGGAAGCCAATCCCGCGCCCAATCCGCGCCGCGTGCGGATGTTCATCGCCGAAAAGGGTCTCGACCTGCCGGAGATCCGCCTCGCCCTGCGCAAGGGCGAGCACAAGAGCCCCGAGCATCGGGCCCGCAACAGCCTGGGCCAGGTCCCGACCCTCGAGCTCGAAGACGGCACGATGATCAGCGAGAGCGTCGCCATCTGCCGCTATCTGGAGGCGCTCCATCCCCAGCCGCCGCTGTTTGGGGCCACCGCCCTGGAACAGGCCCAGATCGACATGTGGACCCGGCGCATCGAGTTCCAGCTGATGACGCCGATCGCCATGTTCTGGCGCCACGCCCATCCCCTGACCGCCGCCCCCCTGCTGACCCAGCACACCGACTTTGGCGAGTCCAACAAGCCGGTCGTGGCCCGGGCCATGCTGTGGCTGGATCGCGAACTGGCCGATGGCCGCGGCTTCATCGCCGGCGAGACCTATTCGATCGCCGACATCGTGGCCCTGACCACCATCGACTTCGCCGGCTTCATCGGCCTGGAGATTCCCGCCGAGGCCGAGCACCTGAAAGCCTGGCGCGACCGTCTCGGCCCGGCCGAGCGCCGAGGCCTGACGATATTATGTCCTAGTTTCCAAACGTCTCACCGGCCTTGGCCGGGGAGACGGCTGATGGAGAGGCGTCCGACCGCAAGTCCGCCCCGCTAAACCGTCAGTTCGCTCGCATGCAGGCGGCCATAGGCCGAGGCCGGGGCGGAGACCAGGATCACGGTCTGAACGGTGAGGAAGAACGGGGCCATCAGCAGGTTGGCCAGCAGGCCCAGCCAGCACCAGCAGCACGGCCGAATCCGCGCCGCCGCCGAACATCGCCACCACGACGCCCGACAGGATCGAGCCGATCACCGAGACCAGCAGGGCCAGCAGCAGGGTCAGCAGGAACATGCCCATCAGGTGCCAGAAATGGCCGTGGGTGAGGGTCCAGGCCGGCGGGGATTGATCGTCCCCTCGG
>NZ_PEGG01000137.1 GCF_002737765.1 Caulobacter sp. B11
CGGCTGATGCCGGTCATCTATTCGCGCTGGTGCGACGAGACCGGCGAACCGAGCGCTTCAGCTTTCAGTGCTATGACTATTTCATCCGCCGCCTTGTCGGCCTGCGCGCCCAGGACTTCGGCGAGGCCGTCCTGGTCCCGGCCGTGGCGGACTTCTTTCGCCGCGTGCCGCGCCTGCGGGAAAAAGCACTTCCTGTGCATGAACTTCACCCCGCGGCCCCATCGGGGTGGCCTTTCTGTCCTGGCTGTTCGGGCGCGGCCTCGGAACGCGGGCGGGTTCATCTCGCGGTTCGCCAGGGCTTCAACATGTCCAAGATGCAGGCCGGCGAATCGCCCCTGCCGGACAACTGGCTAAGCTCGCCGACCCTGGAACGCGGGTTCGAGATCCTCAAGTCGCGCGGCCGGATGAGTCTCGACCTGCCGGCCGACCTCGGCGACTACACGCCCGAGTTCGATATCGGCGACCCCGAATGCTATCGGCAGTCCTATTTCTCGATCGTCACCGAGAGCGACGTCTCCGACGGCGACCTGATGCGGATCACCGAAAAGGTCATCAAGCCGATGGCCATGTTCCACCCGATCATCGTGGTCGGAAACAGCGGCTCCCTGCAGCTGCTGCGGGACTTTGGCTTCAGGACCTTCGCCCCGTTCATCGACGAATCCTATGACCGGGTCGACGACTCGCAACAGCGCCTGGCCCTGGTGGCGGCCGAGATCGAGCGCCTGACCGCCCTGAGTCCGGCGGAGATGTCGGACTGGCTGCGCGGCCTGTCCGACGTTGTGATCCACAACTACCTGCATCTGCACCGGGGGCTGAACGACCGCTACCGGTTCGAGATCGAGCCCCGGCTGATCCTGGACCTGAGCAGCGGCGCCCACGCCCTGGGCGGCTATTCAGCGCCGGGCGGGCCGAAGGCGGGCAAGGGCCGGCGATCCTGGGTCAGCGACGTGCTGAAGGCCCTGGATCCCCGGCGACTGCTCAGGTCGCCTCGGGCGACTTGACCAGCCAGGGACCCAAGGGCGCGATATCCTCGTCGGGCAGAACGACGGTGTGGAAATGCCGTCCCTCGTCCCAGACATAGAACCAGCCGCCCAGAGGTTCGCGGTCGGTGACGACGGTCAACAGCCGGTTGCCGCCGAGAATATGGGCGAAGTGGCCGAAACTGGTGGTGTGCTGCGAGAATACCGTGGGGCAACGCGCCATCAGCAGCAGGTCGACCATCGCTTCCTGCACCGCCACGACGTCCTGGGTGTTGTCGATGGAGGTCTTGTCGAACGTGAAGACATAGTCGCCCAGACGGGCCTTGATCCGGGCCTCGACGCCCAGGTCGTTGGTGCACAGGAACGCCCGGTCGTATTGTGGGAAGGTGTCCCGAAGCTTCTCGAGCATCGAGATGAACACCTCCTCGCCGATCGCGAACTTTTCCGCCTCCATCGCCGCGAACGCCCCATTGGGATAGGCGCGACGCACATGGAAGCCGATGGTCCGCGAGAAATCGACACCGTCGAACTGGGCGAGCATCTCGCGGATGGCGCGGGCGGGCCGCAGGCCCTTGAACGCCTCGCCCAGCATCTTGAAGCTGGGCCGTTCACTGGCCTCGGTCGCATAGGGGCCGGTGGCGCCGATCAGCACATTGTCGGCTTCGAGCCGGGCGGGCGGCCCGGCCTCGTCATAGAGGTCCTGGCGATCATGGTCGCCGGCCAGGAACGAGGCGTCGACCTCCTCGAAGCCCGAACCGCTCATGTCGTAGATGTCGGAGAAATCGGCGGCGCAGTGGGCGTTAGGCCCCCAATAGACATAGGCCGACCGCCCCGTCGCCTGCGCCGCGATCAGGGTCGACAACATCGGATAGGTGCGATTCATCATCCCACCCTGGTTGGAGCTGACCAGGGCCTTGTCCAGTCGCTCCGAAGGGGTGGCCTTGGCCCCGTCCAGGCGAAACAGGCGGCCTGGCGCCGTGGCTTCCGGGATCGGGAAGGTCGTGATCATCGGGCCCAGGGTGAAGGCCGACCCCTCATAGTGCTCGCTGGCAAGCGTGATCGAGATCGAATAGTTGAAGCGCTCGCCGGCATTGAAGAAGGCCAGCCCCAGCACGGGGGTATCGCGGGTCACGTCCATCACCCGACGAGTCGGCGGGCGCCCCGCCTGCTCGACACTCAGAACCACCTTTAATCGCCCCGGCCAGTCGGCATTGCCGAAGCTCACCGCTTGGGAGATGAAATAGTTGCCCTGAGCGCCGTCGATGTCCCGCCAGCGGGCGATCACAGGGGGCTGGCCGAGCGGATGCGGATGCATTTGGCTGCTGCCGCGCCGCGGATCCTCGGCTACGCTGCACCAGTCGTTCTGTGTTTTCAGGTCTAGCGACGGCAAGCAGGCCTCCAAGCGCGGTTCGTGGACTTCGACTGTCGCCGCCAAGCCATTCTGATCGAATTGAGTGTCACAATCCAAGGATCGAGGACACAGATCAATACCATCCAGGTCAAGACTCTGGAGGGATTTAGCGGCCGGGGCAGGCTACCCTGACGTGGATGTTTTAGGTGGCTGGACCTGACAGCCTCCCGGCCTCGCCGCCGGATCTAGACCTTGAAAGGCGACTGAAGATCAGCGAATCGCGGCGCGGCGCCGTCACGAGCGTTCGTCGAGATCTGGCTGGCGTCCAGGGGCCACTCGACCCCGACATCGGGGTCGTTCCACAGCACCGCGCCTTCGGCCGAGGGCTGATAATAGTCGGTGACCTTGTAGAGCACCTCGCACTCGTCGGTCAGGGTGCAGTAGCCATGGGCGAAGCCCTGCGGCACCAGCAACTGTTGCGCATTGCCCTCCGACAACTCCGCCCCGACCCAATGGCCATAGGTCGGCGAGCCGATCCGGATATCGATCGCCACGTCGAAGATCGCGCCGCGGACGACCCGCAGCAGCTTGTCCTGGGCATGGGGCGGCGCCTGGAAATGCATGCCCCTCAGAATGCCGCGCGTGGTCGATCGCACATGGTTGTCCTGCACGAAGGTGCGGGTGAAGCCGGCTTCGTCGAGGGCCGCCTGACGGAATGTCTCCGAGAACCATCCGCGCTCATCGCCATGCCGAGCGGGCGTGATAAGCAGGACCTCCGGGATGGCGAGCGACGCGACATTCATCAATCAAACCTCTTTCAGGCGAACGGAGCTACGCATGGCCCGGCCCACTTCAAATGGCAAGGCCGCCCCAACCGCTACTCCCGCCATAAGTGTGATCGTCGTCGCCTATCAGAGCGGCCCGACCCTGGCGCGGTGTCTGGCCGGCCTCGCCGCCCAGACCTTTCAGGATTTCGAGATCCTGCTCGTCGACAATCAGTCGACGGACGGCGCCCCCCAGGCGGCCGCGGCGGATCCTCGCGTCCAGCTGTTGTCGCCGGGCGAGAACCTCGGCTTCGCGGCGGGCAACAACCTTGCGGCGGCCGTGGCCCGGGGCCGCTGGCTGGCCCTGCTCAACCCCGACGCCTATCCCGATCCTGACTGGCTGGAGGCCTGGGTCGCGGCCGCCGCGCGCCACCCGGACGTTCGCTGCTTCGGGGCCTTGCAGATGGTGGCCGACGCGCCGGGCCTGATGGACGGGGCCGGCGACGTCATGACCTCGGCCGGCATTCCGTTCCGCGGCGGCTATCGGCGCCGCCTGCCCGAGGCCCTTCCGGCCGGCGAGATCTTCTCGGCCTGCGGCGCCGCCACCCTGATTGACCGCGCGCTGTTCCTGCGGCTCGGCGGCTTCGACGCGCGCTATTTCTGCTACTGCGAGGACGTCGACCTCGGCTACCGCCTGCGGCTGGCGGGCGAGACGACCCTGCTGGAGCCCGGCGCTCGGGTCGCCCATGTCGGCTCGGCCACCCTGGGCGTCCGCTCGGATTTCGCCCTGTTCCACGGTTCGCGCAATCGGGTCTGGACCTATCTGAAGAACACCCCGCCGCTGCTGCTGTGGCTGACGGCGCCGCTGCACGTGGCGGTGACGGCGGGCCTGTTGCTGCTGCACCTGCGGCGCGGCGACGCCGGTCCGGTGATCAAGGGCATAGCCGCCGCCTTCGCCTCGGACGACCTGGCCTCGATCCTGGCCAGCCGCCGCGAGATCCAGGACGCCCGCAAGGTCGGGTCCGGCGCGATCCTGCGAGTCATGGCCTTCGATCCGGTCGCCTTCTTCGGCCGACGGATGGTTATCCGGAAACTGAAAGTTCCTCGATCAGTCGGCGCATGAAGGCCGCGCCGCGCTGCATCTGGGAGATCTCGACAAACTCGTCGGGCTGGTGGGCCTGGTCGATCGAGCCGGGGCCGCAGATCACCGTCGAGAAGCCCGCCCCCTGGAACTGCCCGGCCTCCGAGGCATAGGGCCCCACCCGGGCCGGGCCGTTTGTCGCCGGCCAGGCGCCGCGCGAACAGTTCGG